>JAVBNW010000045.1:0-175260 GCA_031551255.1 Eubacteriales bacterium
AATCCAATCGCGCTTGTTGTTCCACTCGGTCAGCGGATGGTCCGGGTCGTTCGGCCGACGAATGATCGGGGAGGAGTAGCACATTATGTTGTCGAGCCACTCGCTGTAGCGGTCGGCGGTTCCCCGGTGGTGGACGGACATCTCCTGCGCTACGATTTTCAGGGTATGGTTGAACATCGCGTGAACCGCATTGATTTGCACATGGCTCTCCTCCCTTGACGCCCAATTCTTCACGGCATCTCCTCCTCGCTCTGTGTTGCACCGGGCAGAAAACCCCGGGCGGCCGTAACGGCCGCAACCAAAAGCGCGCGTCGGGTGAATCCCAACGCGCGCCGTACATGCGTACAACGAAAGCGCCGTCGCCTGCGCGCAGCAAATGCCTTCCAGCCCGCTCCCACAGCGGCCTTTCGTTGAAAAGGCGGCTTGAGGGTGGTATACTGTGAAGGCCGCGTGCGCCGGTTTCCGGTTGCGTTGGTGTGTTGGCACCAGTGCAGGGCATTTGTGTTCCACCACAAATGTCTGCCGCGGCTTTTGCTTTGCCGGGGTTTCACGTCCCGGCTCTCCTAGCGTACTCGCCCAAACATCGCTTGTCTATGGACTGAGAGACGCGGGATGTGGCGTAGGAGACGTGGGAGGCGAAGACATGAGAGAATGAAAGCGGGGGGATTTCATCCCCCCGGTCCTCAGTTCGTGCGGACTCCCGCGTCGCTACGCTTGCGGATAGCGCACGTACTCACTGGCCCTCCCCTTCACGCGCTCCGCGCTTCATGGGGGATACGCGTATCCCCCATGAGCCCCCTGCCGAAAAAGAACGACGAAGTCATGCCCACTGGGCCGACTCGGGGTCGGGCCCCCCGCGATGCTTGCGGGCATCGCATCATCATTATATTAGGATGGGGCTGCGACACATCGCGGCCCCGCCTTTTTCTTCATTGTTCTTCCAAGTCCCCCCCCCAAACCTCAGCTTCTTTGGGAAGAGGAGTTTCTAATAAACTGCCCGATCTCCTGGCACACCGCGTCGGTTTCCGGGCACTCGAACAGCGCGAATACGTGGAACATGCCCTCCCATTCGTGAAGCGTTACATCCACGCCCGCGGCCGTGGCCTTTTTGTAAGTTTCGACCGCGTCGTCGTAGAGCAGTTCTTCCGTGCCCACCTGGAGCATTAGCCTTGGGTAGCCCGTAAAATCCCCGCGGATGGGCGAGGCATAGGGCGATGCGCCGTCCTCCTTCGTAAAGTAGGATAGCGCAAGGTGCGCATTCTCTCCGTTGCGAAACTTTTCAAGCCGTTCGGGGATTTCCGAGTCGTCGAACACGTCGCCGATCATCGCATCGCGGTTGGCGCGCGTAATGTGCGAATCATAGGGCGCAAGCATTTCCACCACCGGCGAGAACGAGCATACTCCGCCGGGAAGCGGAAAGTGATGGTCTTTTAAATAGTGTGGCAGCGCGAGCGCCAGGTTGCCCCCGGCCGATTCGCCGAACAGCACGATGTTTTCAGGCGCATAGCCCTTTTTCATGAGCCACAAAAAGGCCGTGGCGCAGTCGTCCAGCGCCGCGGGGAATTTATATTCGGGAAACTGCCGATAGTCGATGGAAAAGGAATCGACCTTGGCTTTTAGCGCGATCCTGCCGGCGAGCGCGCGCCTTGACAGCGCCGACCCGGACGCGAACCCTCCGCCGTGTACGAAGAGAATCACCTTTTCCGGGATCTTTTCAGGATCCGCACCCAGATAGCGGAGCCATTCGCCGTTGACGCCGTCGGCGCAGTCGTACTTAACCGAAAGCTTGTCGGGCACGGGCGTGCGCCTGCCCTTCTCAAGCCCTTCCCTGCGCTCGGCAAAGACGGCCTCTGCTTGCGCCATAACGGAATTATCTTGCGCCTGCCGTTTTTTCTTGGCAATTTTGTTGGCAACCAGCTGGTCGATGGCCACTTGGGCTTCTTTGCTGACCACGATACCCCTCCTTAGTCTATACCGCTGTGCATCTTAGGTACTTGCATACATGGCCGTGAAACATTTTTACGATTTTGCGGAGCCTTCCGCCGGATAGACGAGCGAATTTCTCATTGCCAGTATACAACAATCGCTTGGGAAGGCTCAAGTTTTATCCGGCGTCGACCGATAAAAAGAGTGACGGAAACCATGGGCAGAAAGGGAGCAGGGCATGATACGAGGTATGTACATCTCGGGCACCGGGATGCTCACCACGCAAAAGGCCATGGATGTGGTTACGAACAACGTGACCAACGTGGAAACCGTGGGGTATAAAAAAGATACGATGCTCTCCCAGACGTTCGCGTCGATGCTGATCGACCGCATCCACGATCCTTCCGTGATCGCCACGCGGGAAGTCGGGCCGCTCGAACCGGGCGTACACATCGACAGGATCGTTACAAACTTTACCCAGGGCGCGTTCGACGTTACCGAGCAGACGACCGACATGGCGCTGGCGGGCGCGGGCTGGTTTGTGATCGAGACGCCGGACGGCGAGCGTTACACCCGCGCGGGCAACTTCCACGTAGCGCCAAACGGCTATCTCGTCAACCCCGACGGCTACGGCGTGGTGGGCGAGGGCGGGCCGATCCTGGTGGGCACCGACAAATTTGCCGTCACCGAAGACGGCGTCATATCGGTGGATGGCCAGGAAGTGGCAAGGCTCAGGCTCGTAACGTTCGACGACGACTCGAAGCTGCGCAAGCAGGGCGACAACCTTTACTATAACCACGAGGGCGCACAGGAGATCGAGCGCGGCTGCATCGTAAAACAAGGCTACCTGGAGATGTCCAACGTAGACGTGGGCGCCACCATGGTGGAGATGATCGTAAACTACCGCATGTACGAGGCCAACCAGCGCATGCTGCAAATGGCGGACGAGACGCTGGGCAGGGCGGTTAACGATATCGGCAGGGTCGGCTAACGCTTAAGCGGACGCGGATAAGGAGACGGGTGGATGAACCAATCGATTCTCACGGCGAAGACGGGCGTACGGGCGCAGCAACAGCGGCTGGACGTCATCGGCAACAACCTCGCCAACATCAACACCAACGGCTACAAGACCGTTCGCGCGGATTTTCAGGATGCGCTGTATCAAACCCTGCGCCGCCCCGTGCAGCCACAGGATCAGCTGAACTTAGAGCTGGGGCACGGCACGCTGCTGGGCGCGACCACCCGCGATTTTAGGCCGGGCAGCATGCAGGCAACCGGCAACCCGCTGGATGTTATGCTCACGGGCGAAGGCTTCTTTACCGTAATGAGCCCGAACGGAGAAACCCAATACACTAGAAACGGCACGTTTACGCTATCCAACGAAGCCGACGGCCTCTATCTTGTCAACGGCCAGGGATGGTACGTGCTTGACGACAGTGGAGCGCGCATCCGCATCGACTTTACCATGGTGGACGAGGACGCGTCCGGCAACCCGATTACCCGCGACGCCAACCTCTCCGATCTCACCATCGGGCAGGACGGCTCTTTAGCCTTTGGGCGCAACGCGCCGTTTGCCAAGCTGGGCCTTCGAACGTTTGACAACCTGGGCGGGCTCGAGGCGGTGGGCAACAGCATGTTCGTGCCCACCGAGGGTTCCGGTGAGCCGCGTTCGCTCGATGAGGGCGTGCTCGTCAAGCAGGGCTATTTGGAAATGTCCAACACCGATTTGGCTACCGAGATGACGCGCATGATCAGAACCCAGCGCGCCATGCAGCTTTCCAGCCGCGCGCTGACGACCGCCGACCAAATGATGGGCGTTGCCAACAACATTCGCCGCAGCTGATCAAGGGAGGTAAGCCTTTATGAACCTGAGCGTACGAAATTGCGCATTATGCCAAAAGATGTTCAAATACAAGGGCAACCCGGTTTGCCCCGCCTGCGTCGAACAGACCGACAAAGACTATATCACCCTGCGCGACTACCTCTACGAGCACCCCGCCTCGGGGGTTCGCGAGCTGGCCGAGGGAACGGAGATCAGCGAAAAGACGATTTTGCACCTGGTTCGCGTAGGCAGAATCACCTTCGCCGAAGGAACGGATACGGGCATACGCTGCTCTTCTTGCGGGAAGTTTATCAACAAAGGTCAGCTGTGCGACAGCTGCGCGAAAAAGCTGAGCCAGACGCTGGCCTCCGCGGTGCCGCAAAAAGATGCCACCCAGGACGCAAAGCCTACAAGCAGCAAGACGCGCGGCGTGCGCATGCATATTTCCGACAGGCTGGAAGGCAACTGATGTTTTAAGGTTTGTATCGCATACGGCCTAAGGGCCAAAAGGAGCGATTTCCATGAAGATACCCCCTATCCAATCCCAAAGCGCAATCACCGCCTATAACAAGGCGCGCGCCTATGCCGCGCCGGTATCCGGCGTTTCGCTCAAGCCCGACGCGGTGGAGATCTCCGCCGACGCGGCCCACTTTGGCGATACGTTCCGGGCGGTTATGCAGGCCGTCAAGGAAGGCACCCCCGCAACCCGTGCGCGCCAGGAAGCGGCGGCGGAGCAGGTGGAAAAGGGCGCGTACGAGGTCTCCTCCGACAAGGTCGCCCGGGCGATTCTCCAGGGGCTTAAGCTGGACACAGAGGCGTAAGCGATGGAGGAATGGATCGGCCTTCTTGTGGAAATCGAAGCAGCGATCGATCGGCTCATCGAAACGTCCGGCCAGAAACGCGAGGCGTTGGTGGCGGGCAACGTGGAGGCCGTCGAGGCGCTGGTGCGCGAGGAAACGGGCCTGTTGGCCCGCGTTGCCAACCTTGAGGAAAAGCGCCAGCGGTCGGTGGTGGTGTACGCGCTGCGCAACCGCATCGATACCAAGGGCATAACGCTTTATAGCGTGCTTGAAACGCTCCCCGAAGGGGAAGGCAAAGATACTATTTCGCAACTTCGCCTCAGGCTGATCGAGAAGATGGAAGAGCTCGAACGGCTCAATGGGGTTAACAAAGAGCTTTTAACCACCCAGCGCGACATTGCGCAGTTTCTGCTGGAGGGCATGACGACCCCCGTACAGCTGGGAACGCAATATTCCGGAAGCGGCAGGGACGCCGAACTCACCGGGCGCATCAGCCTCATCGATAAGAACGCGTGAGTGCTCAGGCCTCGCCGAAGGAGTGTTTGTCGTGAGACCGACTTTTTACGGGATGGAAGTCGCCAAAAGTGCGCTGTTTATGGCGCAAAAGCAGCTGGACGTTACCGGGCACAACATAGCCAACGTCGATACCACGGGCTTTACGCGCCAGAGGATCGTGCAGCAGGCGATCGATCCCTACGGCGTGATGACCCGCCTTAAGGATATGGAAAACGGCAAGGTCGGCGCGGGCGTTTTGACGCACTCGCTCGACCAGATCAGAGACCAATACTTAGACCGCCGCATTCGCAACCACAACGAAACGCTGGGATATTGGTCCGAGCGGTATGACGGCATGTACGAAATCGAATCGCTGTTCAACGCGGAGCTCGGCGCTTCCAAAACAAGCCTTACCAAGATCACCACGGATTTTTTCAACGCCGTGGATAAGCTCTCGGGCAACGAGGCCTCCGGCGACCGCGAGGTTCGTACAAATCTTGTGATCGCCGCCAATCAGCTTACCTCCATCATCAACGATATTTATATAAAGCTCGAAGAGCTGCAATACGAACACGAGCTGATCGTAGCCGAGCCGAACTCGGGCCTCGTGGCGCAAGTGAATAAGCTTATGGACAGCATCGCCGATTACAATAAGCAAATCTACGCGTTTGAAGTGAACAACTATAACAGCTCTCTTCCGCACGAAAAGGCGCTCGACCTTCGGGATCAGCGCAACCTGCTGCTGGACGAACTTTCCACGCTGATCGACATGGATTACTACGAAGATGCGGAGAGCAAGCTGCATATCTCCATCGCGGGCTTTGAAATGGTCAACCACGATAAGGCGGAGCATCTGGAGCTGCGCAAGGTGAAGACCAACCCCCTCAACGGCAAGGAGAACGACCTGAGCATCGTGTGCTGGGTACCGCCCTCCAAAGAGGAAGGCAGCTACATGGAGCTCGTGCTCACCGGCGGCAAGATCAAGGCGCATCTGGATCTTCGCGACGGACAAAAATCCGAGCCCGCGCTGGGTTTTAACAGCGTAAGCGGCATTCCGCAGATCGTCGAAGAGCTCAACCTGTTTGTCCGCACGCTCGCCAAGGAGTTTAACGCCTTGCACGAGCAGGGCTATACGTTCCCGCACGATGAAAACGGCAGAATTTCGCAAACCGGCTTCCAGTTTTTCGAGGTACCCACAGACGGCTACGACGCGCTTACCATCGCCAACTTCCGCCTCTCCGCGCAGGTGGATCCGGACAGGGAGTACATCGACTCCAACGGAGATAAGGTGCGCGGCTCGGTATACAACGTGGCGATTTCCGCAAAGCAGCTGATCTACGGCGATCCGATGCTCGAGGAGGCCAACAACGAAATCGGCCTTAAACTCAAGGAACTGCTGTATAAGGATATCGACGGCGTCGGCGCGCTGAACAAGTTTATCAATACGTTCCTGGTGATGATCGGCTCGGAAACCGCGGTCGCCAAATCCCGCTTTTCCGAGTATGAATCCATCGCCTATGAGCTCCAGCAGATGTTTATGTCTTACTCGGGCGTCTCCAACGACGAGGAGATGACCAACATCATCCGCTTTAACCATTCCTACACCGCCGCCTCGCGGGTGATCACCACCATCGACGAACAGCTCGACGTACTCATCAACCGCATGGGCCGCGTGGGCCTTTAATCGCGCCGCATAGCGCTGCCGGGAGGGTAACATGAATAGAATTACCAACAACATGATGGCGAACACCATGCTGCGCAACATAGGGCTGAATGCCGAGCGCGTGAACATGTATCAGGGCCAGGCGGCGTCGACGTACAGGATCAACCGCCTGTCGGACGATCCCCTCGGCATGATCGTCAGCCTGCAATCCCGCGCGCGCCTGTATGCGATGGAGCAGCACAACGAAAACCTGGATCAGGCGGATTCGTGGTTGCAGATGGTGGAGACGGGCCTTATGGAGATGAACAAGATCATCACCACCGTCTATACCGATACCATCGATGCGGCAACCGACGTCAAGAGCTCGCTCGAGCGCAAGGCCATCGCCGAAAAGGTGCGCGAGTTCCGGGATCAGCTCTTGTCGACCGCCAACTCCACCATCACCGACAAAAACCTCTACGGCGGCTACAACGCCACTACGAGGCCGTTTGAAGTGGTGGACGGCGTTTTGTATTACAACGGCTACAGCATGTATTCCAGCGAGTTTACCCAGCTTAACCCCGAGCAGTTTGTATCGGACGGTCTTTCCGCGCTGTCCACGGCCATCGCCGCCGCCGCCCCCGCTACGGTTAACGACGCGCGCGATACCGCCGATGCTGCAGGCAAAGCCATGGAGACCATCGTCGCAGCCGCGCGCAGCATGTACGGCAACCGCACCGTGGAAGACAAGGCCAACCCGGGCACCTATATTACGCCCACCGCGCAGTACATCCTCGACGCAATGCAGGAGGCGTATACCGCGAACTCGGCCAGCTGGTCGCAGGCGGAAATGGACGTCGCCCAATCCGCGATTACGGCCGCTACGAACGCGATCCAGGCCTCGCTTACCGATACCGGGGTTGCGCTCGAGCCCAAGGCCCTGATGGATAACCTGGAGGCTATGGCCGCCAGCATGAAGACCGCCGTGGACGACGTGAAAAAGGCGGCGAACCGCGGCGAGTTTGCGACGGTGCAGGATGCGCTCGACTACCTTGCCGCCAAGGCGACCGACGCGCAGGCAGCGGCGGACAAGGCTGTAGAGGCCACGCTGGATGCGACAACCGAGAAGGGCATCGCCTACGAGGGGCTTAAAAAGTACGAAATCGAGGTTGGCTACGGCCAGCTGATGAACATTACGATGAACGGCGTGGAGATCTTCGGCACGGGCGAGAACGACCTTTATAAGATCATCGACGACCTCTACAAGGCCCTTACGCGGGAGTTTACCGACACAAACCTGGGGTATGACGCGTATGTATATGAATCTACAAAGTTCATCGACGACTTGCTTACCGCGAACCCGCCGGTCGACCTTGCCGATGCGCAGGCGACCGTGGGCAGCATTTCGGATGCGATGATCAAGGTTGCGCAGGCGGGCAAGAACACCAACGGCAGCAACATGAACGTGCTTCTTGAAAACATGCGCGCCGCCGTGGATACCAACTGGTCGGACGATCAGAAAGCCGCCGCCGAAACCCTGATCGCCAAAGCGACGGCGTGTGTAGACGCGGGCATGGGTAGGGATGACATCATCAACAGCCTAACCGCGGCTGAGGGCGCGATCAACAAGCTCAATGAAAGCGTGCAGGCGCTGACGGATCCGCCAAGCACCGAGGCGGATGCGGTAGGCCTCGTATCCGCGGCAACCACCAAATCGTATGCCGCGCTGCTCAGCTCCACTTCGGGCAAGAAGAGCGGCTCGCTCGCCAACGACATCACGCCCTTTATCTCGCGCTTGCAGAACAAGCAAAAGGACATGATGAGCATTCTGGCCATCGTCGGCGGCCGTTGCAACCGGGTGGAGATCATCCGCGACCGCTATTCGCAGGACGATCTTAACTACACCTCGCGCATCTCCAAGATCGAAGATGTGGATATCGCCGAGGCGCTGATGCACTTAAAGATTGCTGAATCGGTATACAATTCGGCGCTGAACGCCGGCGCGCGTGTCATTCAGCCGTCCCTGCTGGATTTCCTGAGATAAGCTGGGCGCAAATAGGACGTGTTGACGGGCGCGAAAGCCGTTTCCTATGCGGTTATTTGTAGGAAAGTTGGAGATGATCGTTGCGAAGGCGCAACGAATATGATATGTTAATGTAAATGTTTCTCATGGAGGAGAAGCGCCGGCTTTAGGGAGGGTGAGCGGTGATGCAAGGACTTCGCATCACGACCCAGCGTGCCCAGATCGAAATATCGTCCAAACGCGCGCAGCTGATCATCGAGCGTCCTAAGCCCCGCATGCGTATTCGCACGCGCAGGGCGCAGATGAACGTTGAGCGCAGAGCGCCGCAGTTTTCGATCAACCGCGAGCAACTTAGGCAGAACCGTTCCGGCCAAAAGCTCCAGCTTCCCATCGATATCGGCTGGGAAGGCGTGCAGCACGCCGATCTTACACGCATCGGCAACAACGCCGCGCGCCATGGCGGCAACGCGACAGGCGTCGAAGCCATTGCCGATATTTCGCACGAGCGCTCGCGGCGGCGTAGCCATTCCGCCACGCAGCAAACGCCTTCGGCTATGCCGGATACGCGCCAGCAGATCGAGTGGGATATGGGCTATTACGACGTGAAGTGGGAGCCGCACGAGCTCATCGTCGAATGGGATATGACGGGCCAGGGCCCGGTAATCACCTTCAACCCGCACTCGGTGGAGATTAAGCTTAGCCGCTATCCTAGCGTAAAGATAACCTATGACGCCGATTACTTCGAGCGCCAGCACCATAAGAAGTTTGATAAAAAGATCTGATCGGAGATGCTCATGACGATCGATACCTTCCGCTTTGGCCCGATTCAGTACGACGAGGCCAAGGCCATTCTTTTCCCCGAGGGCCTTCCGGGCCTTGAAGACATGCGCAGATTCCTGCTCGTGCACACCGAGGAGACCGAGCCGGTTTTTTGGCTGCAATCCCTGGAAGACGGGGCGCTCGCCCTTCCGGTGGCGCATGTGTTCGAAATTATGGAGGACTATGCGCTCGATATCGACGACGACGACCTCGCGCTGCTAAAAATCGAAAAGCCCGAGGATGTGATGGTGCTCGTCGTAGTCGTCATTCCCGAAGACGTGCGCCGCATGACGGCTAATTTGGCAGCCCCGATCATCATCCAGGTGGGCGAGGGGCTCGGCAAGCAAATCTTCACCGCGGGCACCGCCTATTCGGTCAGGCAGCCCATCTTCGAGGCGGTTATCGCCGCCCTGGAGAGGAGGGAAGCCGATGCTGGTGCTGTCCCGCAAGGCGAATGAAACCATCCTGCTGGGAGATGAGATCCGCATCGTGATTCTTTCGGTGGATGGCGAGCGGGTGCGCATTGGCATCGACGCGCCGCGCACCATGCGCATCGTGCGCGACGAACTGCTTACCGAAACCCGGGATCTCAACCGCGAGGCCGTGAAGACGCCGTCGTTCAACTTAAGAAAGAAGGAACCGCAATGACAAACCGCCTGGTATTCGCCGATACGGATACGGGGCGCGCGTAGCCGCGAAACCATCGCGGGTACGGGCGCTTATGCGACGTGTCCGCGGTGATGGAGAAAATAGGGGAAGAGCCATCGCTGCGATGGCTCTTTTTGTTATGGTTATGAAGGCTTTGGAAAGAATGGGGAGGAGGTGATCGAATGGGCTGGACGGAGCTTCGGGGCGACTGCCGCCGTCGGTTTCATACAAAAATAAGGAGGCATGCCCCATGGTATATGAAAAGACTGCCAATCCGGCAAGCTTAGCAGAGCACATCGGAAGAACCGTGAAACTGCACGGCGCGGTGCACAAGATTCGGCGCATGCGCGGCTTTGCGTTTATTCTGCTGCGCGGCGCTCGCTCGCTTACGCAGTGCGTATATAGCCCCGAGTTTTCCCAGTTTTCGCTGGATACCCTTCGCGAGGAGAGCTGTGTGCGCCTAACCGGCGAGGTGGTTGCGGATGAGCGATCCCGCGCGGGCTACGAGGTGCGCGCTTTGTCGCTCGAGATCCTGTCCGAACCTTCGGCCCCGATGCCCATCGTCATCAACAACAAAGAGCTTCCCGCTACCCTCGAGGGCTTGCTCGACCACCGGCCGTTGACGCTGCGCAACGTGGAGCAACGAGCGATATTCAAGCTACAGGAAGGAATCGCCCAGGGCTTCCGCTCATACTGTCGCGGACAAGGGCTCACGCAAATCCACACCCCGAAGCTGGTTTCCGCGGGGGCCGAAGGCGGGGCCAACATCTTTCGCTTGGATTACTTTGGACGGGATGCGTACCTTGCGCAGAGCCCGCAGCTGTATAAGCAGATGATGGTGGGGGTATTTGAGAGGGTCTATGAAATCGGGCCCGTGTTCCGCGCGGAAAAGCACGATACCTCGCGCCATTTGAACGAGTATACGTCCATGGATGCAGAGATTGGCTACCTTACTTCGCTTAACGAGCTCATGCGCTTTCAGCAGGGGCTGCTCGAGCACACGATGGCGCTGCTCGCAGCCGAATACGCGCCGGAGATCGAGCTGTTGGAGGCCGAGGTTCCGCGCGTAGGGGAAATCCCTTCCGTCGATTTTCGGGTGGCGAAGGAACTGCTCGCATCCCGCCTGGGCTTTGTAAGCGCCGATCCGGAGGATTTTGAGCCCGAGGAAGAGCGGCTGCTCGGAGAGCACGCGCTCAGGGAATGGGGCTGCGATTTCTTGTTCGTAACCGGCTATCCTTCCGCGAAGCGGCCGTTCTATGCGCTGGACGACCCTGAGGACCCTTGCGTTACTCTCAGCTACGACCTGCTGTTTCGGGGGCTGGAGATCACCACCGGCGGCCTGCGCATTCACAGGTACGATGCGCAGGTGGAAAAGATGCGCGCGCGGAACATGAATCCGGAAGCGTTCGCGCCGTATCTGGCGGTTCATCAGCACGGCGTTCCGCCGCACGGAGGTTTTGGCATGGGACTTGAGCGCGTTACCGCGCGGATTTTGAACCTTGCCAACGTTCGCTATGCGACGCTGTTCCCCAGAGACACCGCGCGGCTGGAGCCGTAAACGGCACGGGTGGTACGCGTAAACGGCAAGGGGGGTACGCATACCCCCCTTGAGCCCCCCGCCGAAGAAGCACGACGAGGAAAGCACGACAAATGGTCGGCAAAAACGCTAAAATCGCCTGTTACGAGGCGATTTCAGGCCTTCGCTACCCCTCGGCCCTGCCGATTATCCACAAGTACTTCCAAACTCTTTTAAACATCTGGGCCCGGCGATTTTCCGCCGGGCCATACTGCGCGAATCAGCAAATCACATGTAAACGGCTACAGGAAAAACTCCCATAGACCGATGGCCGCGAGCAGCGCGCCGCCGACGACTTCGAGCCACACGCCCTGGCAGAACCTCTGCGCCTTTTTGCCCAGGACATTGCCCAGCCCCACCGACACGAAGCTAAAGGCCGCGATCGACGCCCCGAGCCACAACGCGGGGACGTTGGAAAGCCCTGCACCAAAGGCCGCGCCGATGCAGTTCAGCGCCAGCGCCGCGCCTAAGATCAGCATCTCTTTGAAGCGGATATCGCGCACGGCCGGTTCGTCCGCGTTGGATGCGTTCCGTTTGCGCAGCGCATCGATGATCGTATACGCTCCCAGCGCAACGAGCAAAATCGCCCCCGCGATTTGTGCGACCCACGCGTACGAATGGGTGACAAGCTGCGCCGCTAGGCAGGCGAAGCAGGCAATCAGGCCGGAAATGGCCGCGATGAGCAGGTTATACATCCAGTGAATTCTCTTGCCGGCCAGCCCATAGGACATGCCGACGCACAGATTATCCAGATTGGTCGCGATGCCTAACAGCAAAATCGTTCCAATGTGCAGGGGAAACACCTCCTGTTTCCCCACTCTATGCCCGAAGGAGAAAGGAGGTGCGATGCCTGCGTGGGGCTATATTTGCATGGTGGAGCCCGCTTGCCCGCTGCCGCCGGGTATGATATCTTCAAGAAAAGGGGATTGTGGAGGGAGAGATATGGGCACTTTGTATAACCATCCGGACGTTTACGACGAGCGCTTTACGCAAGGGGCCAACGAGGGCTACAAGCGGCACTATGCACTGATGTTTAAAAATGCGCAAATCACGAACATTCACGATTGCAGCTTTGGAACGGGATGCCTGACGCTTTGCCTTACCCAGCTCGGGTATGCGGTTTCCGGTTCCGATATTAGCGAGCCTATGCTCGAAAGAGGCAGGGGAAAGGCTGTTGAAATGGGCATTCACGTGCCGCTCACCGCGTGCGATTTTCGGGAGCTGAGCCGGCATGTGAGCGGAAAGTTCAGCTGCGTGATGAGCACGGGAAATTCGATCGTTCATGTCGACAACCGGGATGTGGCCCGCGTGCTGCGCGAGATGGACAGCCTCGTGGCGGACGGGGGCTATCTCTACCTGGATGTGCGCAACTGGGATCGCGCGCTTGAGGCGCGCGAGCGTTTTCAGGTCGGCACGCCGTTTTTTAAGGAGGACGGCACCCGCATCAACTACTTTCAGGTTTGGGATTACAATCCGGATTCGACGGTGACCATCAACATTTTGCAGGTATATGAGCGCGAAAACCGCGAGATCGACAGGAAAGTCTACGAAGAAACGCTCTACCCCGTGTCGCGCGAGTTTCTGCTGGCGACGCTTAGCGAGCTTGGTTATGGCGATATCGCGGTGAAAGGGGTTCCGTGCTTTGCCGAAACTCCGGTGGAGGATATGGGCTGGTACTGTCTGCTTGCGCGCAAAGTACAGCCGGATATGGGCAATTGCTTTCGCCGGTTGCCTGTGATATCGTAGATCACATGAAAGAGAAGGGGTGGCTGCTGTGGACTTTACGAAGATGAGCGCGTACCTTGATTCGTTCTATGCGCACAAGAACATACCGGGCGTGGGCTGCGCGGTGTACCACAGGAACAAGCCCGTATACGAACACTATACCGGCTTTTCGGATGTGGAAAACGCGGTTCGCTTCGGCCCCGATACGCTCTTCAACCTATATTCCGCCACAAAAGTGATCACCTGCGTGGCGGCGCTTCAGCTGATGGAGGCAGGGAAGTATCGCCTGGAAGATCCGTTATACGAGTACATTCCCCAGTACAGGCACATGGCGGTGCGGCACGTGCAAAAGGATGGCGGCGAGGATATTAGGGAGGCGCAAAGGCCCATCACCATCGAAAACCTCTTTACGATGTCCGGCGGGCTTAGCGGCAGCCGGGATACTCCGTCGGTGCAAAAAGTCGTTAAGGAGACACAGGGGAAAGCCCCTACGCTGGAAGTGATCCGCGCGATGGCAAAAGATCCGCTGCTGTTTGAGCCGGGCACGCATTTTAAGTATGGGGTATGTCACGACGTGCTCGGCGCGTTAATCGAGGTCGTCAGCGGCAAGCGGTTTGGCGCGTATTTGCAGGAGAACATCTTCGAGCGCGTCGGCATGCCCGACACTTCGTTTTGCCTGCCCGAAGAAAAGAAAGGGCGCATGGCCAAGCTGTACATTGGCTTCGACGCCAAGGCCAATGCCGCGAAGGATTGCGGCGAAACGTTTGTCGTGCGCGTTGGCACGGAATATGAAAGCGGGGGAGGCGGCCTGATCTCCTGCGTGCCGGATTACATAAAGTTTGCCGCCGCGCTGTGCAACGGCGGCGTCGCGCACAGCGGCGCGCGCCTGCTCGCGCCTGCAACCATCGACTCCATGCGCGCGAACCGCCTGACCGGAGACATGGTGGAGGATTTTCGCATATTCGGCGGCTGGAGCAAGGAGGGCTATGGCTATGGCCTGGGCGTGCGCACGTTGGTGGACCGCGAGCGCAACAACGCGCTCAGCGAAAACGGCGAGTTCGGCTGGGACGGCGCGCGGGGCTGCTATGTGGTGATCGACCCTGCGGCGGAGCTTGCGTTGTTTTACGCGCAGCAGGAGGCGGGCTCGAGGTGGTACGAATGGCACGGAACGGTGCGCAACTACGCCTATGCAAGCGTTTGGGGATGATCCGGCAAAGCGGTTGGCGGGGGCGTCGGGGGAAGAAGGATACCGCATGCAGTATGTTTTTTCGCAGAGCGAATCGAGCGGCGTCATACGCCGCTTTGGAAAAGAATTCTTCGAAAAATTGAGCCGGGATGTGCAAACATATTCGGAGAAATGGAAGCTTGAAGTGGTGGGGATGGTCGACTCTTATTCGGTCAACTGCATCTTTATATGCCGATCACGAGAATGGGGCGATGCGATCCTCAAAATTGGCAAATCCGGCGCGGAATGCTTTACCGAAGCCAACTGTTTACGTGAATACAACGGCGGACGGTTTTGCAAACTGTTGGATGCCGATATCGAGAACGGCATCATGCTTCAAGAGTGCATCAAGCCGGGCACTCGATTGAGAGATGAGCAATCGCTTGAAAAACGCCTGCGCATTTTTTCCGAGCTCTATCGAGGCCTGCACATTGCGCCGCGAAAATCGGAGATCTATCCGACATATTTGGGATGGGTAAGGAAGATAACCGACTATATGAACACAAGGGAGGATCACCAAGAACTCTACCGGCATATGAAAAGGGCCGAACGCATCTGCTCCGCCTTATGCGATATGTTTTCCGAAAAAATGCTGCTGCACGGGGATTTGCATCACGACAACATCTTGCTTGCCGGCGACGGGCAATATCGAATCATCGATCCCAAGGGCGTTATAGGCGACCCTATCTTCGATATACCGCGCTTTATTTTGAACGAGTTTTATGACGTGTATGCATCGTACGAACATTTTAGTACGCATATCCAGGAGATCGCGGGTTTTTTACATGGAAGCCTTGGCGCGCCGATCGACGTCATTAAAAAATGCCTGTTCATTGAAACGGCCATGGCGAATTGTTGGAACGTCGAAAGCGGCATTGCTCCAGATATCCAAAGCGTAGCTTTTGCGCAAATGCTGATGGATGCCGGCTGATCAGGGCATCAGCTTCAGCGACGTGTAGCGCGCGTTGTCGCTGTAGACGACGCCGAGCCCCGCCTTGTGGGCGAGAAGCTTCATTGCCTCGGGCGTAAAAAACGAACAATGCGTCTTATCGCGCATGTAGTGCCAGCCGATAAAATCCGCGTCGTCTTTGGGGCGAAACAGCGTCATCACCGCAAGCAGAGAATCTTTGTGCATCAGCGCGGCGAATAGGTGAAAAACCTCGATGGGGTCGGCGATATGCTCGATCACCTCGGTTGCGGTGATCAGATCATATCGCTTGCCGGCATAGGGGATGCGCGGGGCGTAGAATTTATCGTAGATATCGCATCGGTAGCCGAAATCGCGCTCAAGCAATGTAGCGAGCACGGGCGTAGGCCCGCTGCCAAAGTCCAGCGCCGCCTTGCCGGGCCCCGCCAAGGGCAGCACTGCGCTCAGGAAGTTCATAAAAAAACGGACGTACGCTGGGTCGTCGATCGAATTATGGTGACGCGCGTATTCGCCCTCTTCTTCCGGCGCGCAAAGAAGATGGGCGCTATTTTTAAAGAGAAAGCCGCAAGCGGAGCAACTGTGATAGACGGCCCCCGTCTTTTGATAGGTGAGTAAGCGAGTGGCACACTCACAAAGCGGGCATGCGATATCCATATACACAGTATAGCGCCGTCGCGCTTTTTTGAAAAGGCGGTTTATCCCCGGCTGCTATTTCGCATTGAAAAACGGAAATTTTTCCGGCATACCTTGCCGTGGATTGCGCAAACTACGAACATCACAAAAAGGAGGGCAATACAATGACGAATCAAATGGGAAAGCAATCCATACGTTGCGATGTAAAGAGCTGTACGTACAACAATTGCGATAACGAGTGCTGCGAGCTGCGTTCCATTCAGGTGGCGGCAAAGCCCGGCGGGGCCAGCGGTTTGCCCGGCGGCGAGAGCATGTGCGCGAGTTACAAGAACCAGTAGTTCATAAGGCTATGATGTCCGAATAAACGTCGGGGCGCCCTATAGCGCCCCGACGTTTTGCATAGGTTCATTGCCGAGTGAGTTCTCGGATTTTAGGGGCATGCTACCCCATCACAAGGCTATTAATATCCAGAATCAGGCTGATGGAGCCGTCGCCTAGCACCGTACAGCCGCTAATGCCCTGCAGCTTGCCGGCCTGGCGTACGATGTAGGGGGGGATCGGTTTGACGACGGCCTGCTGTTCGCCGATGAGACGATCTACGAACAGACAGATCATGCCTCCCTCGTCCGATTCGATGGTGATCAGGATGCCTTCTTCCAGGTCCTCAAAACCGCCATCCATATTGAAGAAGCTCTTGAGCCTAAGAATACGGAAGCACTCGCCGCGGATCATAATCATCTCGTTGCCGTCCGGGTCGGAGAAGACCTCGCCCGGCTGCGGCTTGAAGGATTGGCGGATGGAGAGCACCGGCAGGATGAACGTGGAATCCGCCACCTGCACGCGCATGCCGGCCACGATTGCCAGCGTCAGCGGGAAGCGGATGATCGTGGTCATGCCCTGCCCGGGTGTGGATTCGATGGAAAGCGAGCCGCCGATGCTATCGACGTTTCTGCGCACGACATCCATGCCCACGCCACGGCCGGAGAATTCCGTCACCTGCTCCTTGGTGGAAAAGCCCGCCGCGAAGATCAGGTTGTAGACTTCGCGGTCGCTCATTTCATTCGGGGCCTTGGTGAGAATATCGCGTTCAATCGCCTTTTCCAGCAGCTTTTCACGGTTTAAGCCCTTGCCGTCGTCGGAGATGAGGATCATAATATCGCCACCGGTGTTGCGCGCCTCCAGAGTAATGGTACCCGTGGCGGGTTTGTTTGCCAAGCGCCGGTCTTCCGCGGATTCGATGCCGTGATCCATGGAGTTTCTGATCATATGCATCAGCGGATCGGAAAGATTGTCGTTGATGGACTTGTCGATTTCCGTTTCTTCGCCGATGATGACCAGCTCGACCTCTTTATTGACTTTTTTGCACATATCGCGCACGAGCCGCTGCATTTTGTGGAACGTAGAGGAAATCGGCACCATGCGGATGGACATCACGATATCCTGAAGCTCGTCCGTTAATTTGCGCAACTGCTGTGCGGATTTTTCAAAATTGTCGTTGTGATACTCGTCGGCGGAGGTGCTTGCGGTGACCATGGATTCGGTGGTGACGATTTCGCCGACTAAGTCCACCAGTTTATCGAGCTTATTGATGTTGACCGAGATGAAATTTTGCTTTGCGAAATCCGCGGAGGCCGCCGGGGCCGTTCTGGCGGGAGCCGCCGCTGTGGCAGCGGGCTTTGCCTCTTTATCGCGGATCGAAATGGGGATTTCTTCGCTCTTGGCGTCGAGCTTTTCGAAATCGAACGAGCGCAGGAACATCGTGCCCGCGATGATGTTGCGCAGGGTGTCCGGGTTTTCGTCGGATTTCATGTAAAGAATGCAGCCGCTAGAGACGATTTCGTCGGCCGCATCGTTGGCCAGAAGATCGTCGGGCACCGAGGCGATTTTATGCACCTTGGGCGTCAAGTCGTTGACGGCCCCGAAGGCCCTGATATTCTCCATCTTGCTGTCGGGTTCGAAATATAGCTTCGCCCGGTAGAAGTTGCCGGGCAGCTCGATTATGTCTTCTTCCTCTTCGGCCTCTTCTTCGGCGGCGGCCTCCTCGGGAGGGGGCATGCGACGCTTTGCAAGCTCGCCAAGATATCCACGGATGATGTCGATCAGCGCATCGGCTTCGCCGTCGGGCTCCTGTCCGGCGGTGATCTTGCCCATTTCGGCCTTGATAAAGTCCGCACCGCCCAGAACGATGTCGAAGATGCGATCCCAGTCACCCGCGCGCGGCGTGCGCTCGCGGATGTTGGTAAACATATCCTCGATGGCGTGGGCAACGTGCGAAAGTTTATCAAAGTTCATCATCGCGCTCGATCCCTTGATCGTGTGCATGATGCGGAAGATTTCGTCGATCTGCTCGGGCTCAAGCGACTTGTTCTTCTCGCCATCAAGCAAAAGCAGCTCGAGGTTCTCGAGCAATTGGCTGTTTTCGTATAAGTATACTTCCAACATCGGATCGTTGTTCGACATGATATCACCCGCCGTATTCTAATATTCGATCAAGGCGCGCCCGATCCCAAGACGCGCCCGCCATGGCGCCTTTCGTACGTAGGGCTGCTATGAAAGCTTGGCAAATGCGGCGATGATCGCCTCTTCTTTGAAGGGTTTAACGATGAACCCCTTCGCGCCGGACATGACGGCGTCGCGCACCATGCCCTCCTGCCCCATGGCCGAAACCATAACCACTTTCGCGCTTGGGTCGAGCTTCATAATCGCCTTTAAGGCGCCAAGCCCGTCAAGCTCGGGCATGGTGATATCCATCGTGACGATATCGGGCTTAAGTTCGGGGTATTTTTGCACGGCAACTTTGCCGTTTTCGCATTCACCCACGATTTCGTAGCCGTTTTTCGTCAGCGTGTTCCGGATGGAAATGCGCATAAACGCGGCGTCGTCTACGATCATGACTTTTTTCATGACGGTGAAACCTCCTGAATATCCTTTATCTGATGATGATTACACTATCTTAACCCCGTGGCCGATCGTCTTGATGGTAAGCTCGCCGTTGAGCGTATTCAGTTCGATCGTGCGCCCGTAGACGCCGCCGCAATCTTCGGCCCGGATGGGGATGCGCATGGATTGAAGGATCTCTTTACATACTTCGGCATTTCGTTGGCCGACCTTGATCACATCTTTTTGCATGGCTTTTGAAAACATGTGCGCCCCACCCGCCATCTTCGCTTGAAGGTTGCTAGGGGAAGCTCCGGCTTTGATCATAAGGCGATAAAGATCTTCCAGCGCGGTGTCGGCAAATTTGGACCGGCTCTGTTCGGTAGCTTTGTTGGGCGATCTTGGAAGCATGACGTGCGCAAGGCCGCCCGTTCTCGTAAGGGGGTCGTACAGCGTAACGCCCACGCAAGAACCCAGCCCCAATGTCGTGACGATATCGCCCATTTTACCGATGTCCAGCGCTGCCATGCCCACGACAATCGTCTTTGGCATCAGGCGTCAACCCCTAATGATTTCATCAATACCGTATACGAGTTAAGATCCGGAATCATGAAGAATTGGCCTCCGATTTCGTGATCCTCGCCGGTAAACTGCGTTTCAAGAAACAAAACCCCGTCGCCAATCTCGCCGTATGTGCTCGCGGGCACCGAAAGAATGGCCCCCGCCATATCCACGACCAGATCGGGAACCGACATATCGATGCGCAGACCGGTCAGGCTGGAAATGGCCGAAATGTAGCTGCCGATGAGGATGTTTCCGATTTCGGAGAGGGCGCTGAGTTCGAGCTCATCAAAATCGATGCTCTCCGGCCCGAAAGTATCCTTATCAAAGGGCCGCTCCAGCAGAAGGGACGCAAGTTCGTGCGCATTGCGGACTTCGAGCACCAGCATGATGTACCCTTGCAGGTCTTCATCCATCATAATCATGATGCCTACGATGGTGTTTTCCGCGCCGCTCATCACATCGGCGACCTGGCTAAATGGGATGATGCGCACGTTGGGGACGCTCATGTCCATGCGCGTATTGAGCATGGTTGCCAAAGCGGTGGCCGCGTTGCCCGCACCGATGTTGGCGATTTCGCGAAAGACATCGAGCTGAAGATCGGTGATTTCGTCCAGTGATTTCATGATACCTCCAATCCGCCGTGTAGGCGCTGGCGGGTAAATCTTGCCGCGCAGGGAAGACGCGACAGAATTGTATACAGCACATGCTGTACCGTGCATGATACAACAGGCAGACTGTATTCGCAAGGCAAGATGTAAACATTTTTCATAATTTTACCGATGTATTATACTATAAGGAGAACGTTTTGCGCAAGCCATTGCGCAGGAAAGGATTTCCAATGCAGATACAAGGCGCTCCCCAGGCGCAAAGCGCCGTTAGAATTGAAGCGGGCGGCCGGTCGGGCGTTTATCGCCAGGGCGAAACGCTCGGGGGCGAGGTCGTGTCGGTGGAGGATGGGGTTGCCTCCATCCGCCTTGCAAGCGGCGAACAGCTGCGCGCGCAGATCGCGCCTGGCGTTACCATGCAACAGGGGCAACAGGTGCGCCTTACCGTGCTCGGCGCCGAAGGCGAACAGATCGTCATGAAGCTCGAGGCAGACGTCGCCCCGCAGCTCTCCGGCGTTACCGGAGGGGATGCCAGAGCCGCGCAAATCTTTAACCTGATGCGCCAGTACGGCCTTTCCGCGTCCAAGGAAAACTTTGCTCGCGTGGATACGCTGCTGAGTTCCTTTCCCAATATGGACGAGCGCACGGCGGTATTTCTTGCGGCGAACGTGAAAACGCTACCGGAAGGGGGAGCGCATGTTTCCCTTAGACAGCTCGCGCAGGCACTCATGGCGCCGGGGACGGATGGCGTGGCCCAGCCCCTGGACGCGCTCATCGCCGCCCTGTCTTCCGAAGTGGGGGACCCCCCTCTTGCCAGGGCGCTTCTCGCCGCATTTCGCCCTCTTGCCGACGAGGCGCGGGCCGCCCCTATGCAAGGGGGGCTTAAGGATGTTTTATCCGAGGCCGACAGGCCCCATGAGGGCGCGCAAGCGCTTTCGCGCTTCCTTACGCAGGCTGCGCCGGAGGGCTACCGCGCCCTTGCGGCGTCCGGCAGCCTGGGCGACGCCGCGGCAATGCTCAGGGCTGCGGCAAGCCTCCCGGCGGAGCAGGCCGCCCGACTGCTCAGCGCCTTTGCGGCCGCCCAACCCGCCGAACCCCCGGATCTTTTGCCCGCCCTTACGCGGGCGCTCGACGCGCTGGTTCAGCCGGGGCTTTCCCCGTCAACCGCGCCGCAGGCGGAAGTTCCCGCACAAACCGAGGCTTTTTTGGCGCAGATCCTTCCGCAAATGCCTTCCGAGGGCCGGCCGCCGCAAAGCGCTCCGGAGGCTGCCGGGATCGCGCAGCAGCCGACGCAGCAAAACGAGCAGCCGGTGCAACAACCGCCTTCTGCGCAGGCGCAAGGGCCGCAAGGCACTCAGGAGGCGCGCCAGAGCGCTTCACTTGCCCCCCAGATGCCTCAGGCAGCTCAGCCTGCCGTTCCGGCGGCATCTCAGCCGCCGGTTCAGCCTGCCGCTCCGCAGGCGGCCCAGGCCGCCCCTCAGCCGCCGGTTTCCGCGCCGCAGCTGGCGGCCTTGGCCGATTCTCTGTTTGTGCGCCTGCCGGGCGAAGGGGATGCGGGCGGAGAATTGCGCCGCGTCGCTGAAACGCTGCTCGAAGGTTTGGGGCGCTTGCGCGAAGGGATGGCGGCGCTGCCCGCCCGCGAGGCTGCGGCGGCCGTCGCTTATCAGGCCGACGCGCGCGCGCAGGCGCTGCCGCAGATTCAGCAGTTTCACTACATGCAGCTGCCCGTGCAGTTGTACGACCGGCGGCAGAGCGCCGAACTATACGTGATGCGCCGTCCTGGCCGCGTCAAGGCCGAAGGCGAGGAAACCACGGTGCTCATCGCGCTGGAAACCGAGAACATGGGGCGCGTCGAGGCGATCCTCAAGGCGATGGAAAGGTCGGTGTCGCTGACGTTCCGCATGAAGTCCGGCGAGGCGGCCGAGGCGGTGCGCAACGCGCTTCCGGATCTTGGCGGAGCCGTAGAACAGGCGGGCTACAAGCTGCGCGAGGCTATCATAGCCGCCCAGGATGAGCCGGTGACGCCGCAGACGTTTATGTCGTTGCTGAGCCAACTGGAGCGCGGCGCTCGCCAGAAGCTCAACGTGATGGCCTGACGCTTGCCGTGTCTAAAGCCGCATTGTGAACCGATAAGGAGGATCGCACATGGCCGATACACCCGAAAGACGCGAGGCCGCGGCGCTGGCGTTCGACCCGGAGCGCGACGACGCGCCGATCGTCGTAGCGGCGGGTCGGGGGCTCGTGGCGGAAAACATCTTAAAGTCGGCGCAAGAACACGGCGTGCCCGTCGTGCCGGATCAATCGCTTGCGCGGGTGCTCAATCAACTTTCCGTCGGCGATGCGATTCCGCCCGACCTATACGCGGTGGTCGCGCAGATTTTGATCTTCGTTGGGCGCGTCGACGGTGAGTACGGAGCGCGCAAGACATAGGCGATCCGTGGGGCAATGTTAAGTTTACGGAGCTTTGCTTGACGGCATTTCTCCTGCATGCTACTGTATACCAAACCCGGTGCGAGGAGGCCTCCAAATGCGCTCTCTGATGCTTTGCGTAAACGTTATGATCAGCGGCGCCTAGCGCGGTGGTTTTACCGGCGTAGGCGTCCAATGGCGTTTGCGTCGGCGGGTAAGAGCAGTGGCAAACCGTCGATGAAGAATCGGCGGTTTTTTATTTAGGAGGTGGCGTTCATGATCGAAAGGAAGCCCATCCTTACCGATCGGCTGGTACTTCGCCCATACGAGCCCGCGGACGGCGACGCGGTGTGGCCTGTGGTTTCGCATCCTTTGATCTATGCGACCACGTACAACATCCCCAAGGACTATCCGCGCGAGAACGTCGACCGCTGGTTCGAGATGCTGCGCAGCCAATGGCATGCGGGCGACGCCTACGAGTTTGGCATGTTTTGCGGCGACGATGGGGGCTACGTGGGCAATTGCGGGCTCATCAAGCTGGATAAGCGGCATAGGCGCGCCGCCATCGCCTATATGATCGACCCTGCGCTTTGGGGCAGGGGCTATGCCACCGAGGCGGCCAAGGGCGTGTGCGCGTTTGGGTTTGATGTGCTTAGCCTTCATAGGATCGATGGCTCGTGCATGTCGAAAAACCCGGCATCTCGCGCGGTGATGGAAAAGACGGGCTTCCGGTTTGAGGGCACGCAAAGGCAATGGCTTGAAAAGGACGGCGCGTGGATGGACGTCGACATGCTCGGCCTTTTGCGCCAAGACTTTGCAAACCCGTAAATATTGCGCTATAGACGGGCGTTTGCGCGAAGCTTACAATTGATACGATACGATCAAGGAGGGAGACCCCATGGCAAAGGTTACTTTCGACCCCGAGGCGTGCAAGGGATGCGCGCTGTGCATCGATGCGTGCCCGATGAAGATACTTAGAATGGATCCCGATCACATCAACGCCAAAGGCTATCATCCAACGCACTGCGTGGACATGGAAAAGTGCACCGGCTGCGCTTCCTGCGCCAGGATGTGTCCGGATGTCGTCATCACGGTAGAAAGGTAGGCAAGAGCATGGCAAAGACGCTGATGAAGGGCAACGAAGCGATCGCCGAGGCCGCGATCGCCGCCGGATGCCGTTTTTTCTTCGGTTATCCGATCACCCCGCAAAACCAGATTCCCGAATATATGTCCAAGCGCATGCCCAAGGTGGGCGGCACGTTTTTGCAGGCCGAGAGCGAAGTTTCGGCGATCAATATGGTGTATGGCGCTTCCGCCGCGGGCGGCAGGGTGATGACGTCCTCATCGAGCCCGGGCATCAGCCTCAAGCAGGAGGGCATTTCCTACGCGGTGGGCGCAGAGCTTCCGTGCGTGGTGGTGAACATCGTGCGCGGCGGGCCGGGCCTTGGCGGCATACAACCCGCGCAGAGCGACTACTACCAGGCCACCCGCGGCGGCGGCCACGGGGATTACCGCATGGTGGTGCTCGCGCCCAACTCCGTGCAGGAGGCGGTCGATCTTACCATGGACGCGTTCGACATCGCCGACCGCTACCGAAACCCCGTAATGGTGCTGGGCGACGGCATGATCGGCCAGATGATGGAGCCAGTGGAGTTCCCCGACCGCAAGCCCGTCATCCCCGAAAAGCCGTGGGCGGCTGACGGCTTAAAGAAGGAAAAGCGCGCGATCGTCAACTCGCTGTTCATCGAGCCGGATGTTTTAGAAAAGCATAATTATAAGCTCGCCAAAAAGAACGAAGAAATGACGAAAAACGAAACCCGAGTGGAGCTTTGCGATGTGGAGAATGCGGACGTACTGATCGTCGCGTACGGCACCATGGCGCGCATCGCGCTCAAGGCCGCGCAGAGGGCGAAGGAAGAGCTGGGAGTAAACGTCGGGCTTATTCGGCCCATCACGCTTTGGCCCTTCCCGTCGGACGCGATCGCCAAGGCGGCGGAGCAGCCCAGCGTCAAGCGGCTGGTCAGCGTGGAAATGTCGCTGGGGCAGATGATCGACGATGTGCGCCTGGCGGTCGACGGGAAAAAGCCCGTGTCGTTTTACGGCAAGACCGGAGGGATCGTGCCTACCGTCAAGGACATCCTAGGCGAACTCGCTCGCATCAAGGAGGGGATCTAAATGGCAGTCGTCTTCCAAAAGACAGGCATGCTCACCGACACGCCGTTTCACTACTGCCCCGGCTGTACCCACGGAATCATCCACCGCCTGGTGGCTGAATCCTTAGAGGAGTTGGGCGTCGGCGACAGAACCATCGGCGTCGCCCCCGTGGGCTGCGCGGTGTTCGCGTACAACTATTTCAACTGCGATATGCTCCAGGCGGCGCACGGCCGCGCCCCGGCGGTCGCCACCGGCGTAAAGCGCGTTCAGCCCGATAAGATCGTCTTTACCTATCAGGGCGATGGGGACCTGGCGTCTATCGGCGCGGCAGAGATCGTGCACGCAGCCACCCGCGGCGAGAAGATTACCACCATCTTCGTCAACAACGCCATCTACGGCATGACGGGCGGCCAAATGGCCCCTACGACTTTGCCCGGCCAGGTGACCACCACCTCGCCTTACGGCCGCGATACCGATTTGTGCGGCTTCCCCGTCAAAGTTTCCGAAATGCTTTCGCAGCTGGACGGCCCGGCGTTCATCCAAAGGGTTTCTACGCACGACGTACGCAACGTCATCGCCGCCAAGCGAGCGATCAAAAAGGCGTTCGAGCTGCAGATAGCGGGCGCGGGCTTTACGTTGGTCGAGGTTTTATCCACCTGCCCAACCAACTGGGGGCTTACCCCGCGCGAGAGCATGAAGTGGCTCGAGGAAAAAATGCTGCCCCAGTATCCGCTGGGGGTGTATAAGGAGGCCAAGGCGTAATGGAGGAGCAAATCATCATCGCGGGCTTCGGCGGGCAGGGCGTGCAGCTGATCGGCCAACTGCTGACGTACGCCGGCATGAACGAAGGCAAGTTCGTGTCCTTTCTCCCCTCGTACGGCCCGGAAATGCGCGGAGGCACGACGAACTGCAACGTGATCATTTCCTCGGAGCCGGTGGGCTCGCCCATCGTGGGCGAGGCGACGGCGGCGCTGGTGCTCAACCGCCCGTCCATGGATAAGTTCGAGGGCGCGGTCGCGCCGGGCGGCGCGCTGTTTGTCAACTCCTCGCTCATCGAGCGCAAGAGCCCCCGCGAGGACATCGCAGCCTACTATATACCCGCCAACGACATCGCGCTGGAGCTTAAGAACGACAGAGTCGCCAACATGGTGATGCTGGGCGCGTACATCGAGCATAGCGGCGCAGTGAGCGCCGATAGCGTGATGCATCAGCTCAAAGAATCGTTCGGCGAGCGCAGGGCGCATCTTTTGCCGGTGAATCGCAAGGCCATCGAGGCCGGCGCCAAATGCGTGCGAGATCAAAAAAAGTAAACCGGCACAGACGGGCTATATGTTATGGAGTGCAGCGCAACCGCGCCGCACTCTTTTTATTATGCCGCCAAAGCAGCCGTTTGGCGAAAAAATGCGCGTGGCCGCCGTCACATCTCATTTTTGCGCAAATCGGCGCGCGCAACAAGGAATTTACAATCCGGCGTTGAATCCAATACAATAGAGTCGCGATGCGAAGACTGCTGATATCGCAGGGGCGGCCGCGCGCTTCCCCTATTTTTATTGTAAGGAGTGTATACGATGAAACTGACCATCAATGCAAAAGGCATGGAGCTCACCGAGGCCCAGCGCGACCACTTCGAGAAAAAGCTGGGCAGGCTCGACCGCTTTTTCGACGACGACATCGAGGCGACCGCGCGGCTGCGCACCGAGCGCGGGCTGAGGATCGTCGAAGTCACCATACCGCTGCACAACGAAGTGTTGCGCGCGCAGGATGCGACCGACGATCTGTACGCGTCGCTGGATGCCGTGATGGAAAAGCTGACGGGGCAGATCCGCAAACACCGCACGCGCCTTGAGAAGCGCATGCGCAAGGGCGCGTATGCAAAGGCCGAGATGGAAGACGCGATCACCATCGTGGCCGAGCAGGCCGAAAATAGGCTCGTGCGCACGAAGTCGTTTAAGCTTTCGCCGATGTCGGTCGAGGATGCGATCGCCAGCATGGAAATGCTGGGCCACAGCTTTTTTATCTTTCTCAACAACAAGACCGACGGCATCTGCGTGGTATACCAGCGCGACGACGGCAACTTCGGCGTGTTGATGCCGGAAAAATAGAAGGAAATCGCCGGGAAGGGGAGCTTTCATGTCCGAAGCGAACGTGCTGGACCTGGGCGGCGGTTTCGCGCTCGCTAAGGCGCAAAGCGAAGAATTCGCCCGCTTTCACGCGGTATACCGGCCCGACCCTTTTCTAAGGGACGAGCCGGAGCTTTTGCTTGGCCTGTTCTGCGAGGGCGCGCCCTGCTATTGGCTTTTGCAAAGCGGCGCGCGGGTGGGCGGCTGCCTGGCCGGAAACGGCGTGATCGGCCAGTTCTTTACTATCCCGCCGTTCGAGCGCAGGGCCGAGGCGCTCAGGCGCGTCGCCGCATACCTGCGCGCGTGCGAAGGGGGGCGCATTTTTGCGCACGGCGTGATGATGCAGGAGATGGACGACTACTTCCGCATCGGCTTTAAGCTCACCGCCTCGTATGCGCACTTGCTGGCGGACGAGGAGCCCGATTATACCTGGCAGTTCATGCGCACGATGGTAAGGCCCGTTGCGGCCATGGACGCGCCGCCTTGCGCGGCATCCCTGCGCCCCCCCAGAAAGGCCGACGCCGTGCGCATCGCCGCGCTTTTGCACCGCGCGTACGGCAGCGGAGATCCTATGCGACAGGACGAGCAGAGCTTTCGTGAGGACGTGACGCAATATTTTCAGCAGGGGGACAGGGCGATGCGGGCGGCATCCTCGCTGGCGACGTCCGGCGGAAAGCTGTTGGGCGCGTGCCTGGTGGTGCGCTGGGAGGGCGCGCCGCTCATCTTCGACATCGCCGTGCATCCGGATGCGCGGCTCGGGGGCATCGCCCGCGCGATGGTTGCCCGGGCGCTGAGCGCGCTTAGCGAAGGCGGAGAGCGCAGGCTCAGGCTGTTTCTCGAGTGCGGCAACCCCGCCGAATCGCTGTACCACGCGATGGGCTTTTTGCCCGGGCCGAAGACGACCTCGATGGTGATGCCCTAAGGACCAACGCTCCTTGAGGCTATTTCCGGGAAATGAGCGCCGTGCAGGAAGTATGGGCCGTTTAAAATTTTTCTTCCGCCCGTTTTCTACGGTTTTGATACTGCAAGAGATTCTTTCCATCCTTGCGCGGCAAAAATCCGGCGTGTTTTCCGCGGGAATCGACGCGCGGGCGACGAATGGTAACATTCTGTTAAGCTATCGACCCCCTTGGCGGCGCCAGGCTCGCCCTTGAATTTCATGCCCTTGTGCGCGAAGAGAACGGATACGCCTTGATTATGGAGCGGCGACGTACCTCGTGGCGTTCACAAGGCTGTTTCCCGGCTTTGCCGTGATGATGACTGACGTTGGAGCGATGGCGCTGTTTTTAGCCGCGATGCCGCAATATAGCAGATGTTACTTGCACCTGCCGAATTTTTCTGCGCGTCTTTCGGCATTAGTGCGCCGTGTTCGCGATAGCGGACGGCGAAAAGGAATTATGCAATTTTTGCACCTGAAGTTGCTCGCCCGCCTTGCGCAAGCTTCCGGTATTGTTTCGAAGGGGCCTGATGGCCATGATCCCTCGCGCATGATTCCATCACGAAGGAGGTAACCCTATGCGTATCGCATCCGTCCATTGCTATCCTCTCTACCCCAAGGATGACTACGGCGGAGCCGTCGAAAAGGGCGAAAACATGAATACGCTCATCGAGCTCGTCGCCCAGGACGGCACGAAAGGCTACGGCAGCACGTATACGTCCATGGCATTAACGGCGGCAGCCATGCGGCTGCTCGAGCCCGTGCTGCTTGCTCAGGAAGACATCGAGCCCGCTCGCATTTCCGAGCTGTTGCACCAGCAAAACTTCTGGCTGGGGCGCGGAGGCTCGGTCACCCACGTGATCTCCGGCGTGGATATCGCGCTGTGGGATCTTTTTGGCAAACAGCTGAACATCAGCGTATCAAGGCTAATCGGCGGGCGCTACCGCTCCACGATCAGGCCCTACGCTTCCATGTCGTTCGGAGACGGCGGAAGCGTGGAGGGCAAAATAGAGGCCGCGCTCGCGAAGGGGTTTAAGGGCGTGAAGATGGGCTGGGGGTCGTTTGGCAGGCTGGACATGAAAAACGACGAAGATCTCGTGAAGAGATCGCGCAAGGCCGCGGGCGACGACGTCGCCGTCATGATCGACGCGGGCGGCTCGGGCACATATTACGGCGGCACGTACAAGCGCGCGCTGGAAACTGCGAAAATGCTTAGAGATTACGGCGTGGAATGGTACGAAGAGGCGCTCAATCCCGACGATATCGAAGGCTATATCAAGCTGCGCGAGAACGCGCCCGTGCGCATCTCCTCCGGCGAGGTGCTCACGCGCAGGCAAACTTTTCAGCCGTGGATCGAGCGCGGCGCGGTGGATATCCTTCAGCCCGATTCCACGAAGGTGGGCGGCCTTACCGAGGCGCTGCGCATCGCGTGGAATGCGTACGACCACGGCATAAGCTATGTGGGGCATGGTTGGAATACCGCCTTTGGCGTGGCCGCCGATCTGGCCATCACCGCCGCCCTCCCCACGGCGGAATGGGTGGAATACATCACCCCTTCGCCGCTGATCGACAAGCTCATTGCCCGACCCTTTGAGATTCGGGACGGGGAGCTTGTAATCCCCGATAAGCCGGGCCTTGGCGTCGAGCCGGATATGGACGCCGTGAAGTACTACGCGACGCCGGGGCATTAAGCGGCACGGGGGTACGCGTACCCCCCGTGAGCCCCCCGCCGGGGAAGCACGACGAAGAAGCACGACGAAGAGGCACGACGAAGAGGCACGGCGAAGATACGCGCGCCGCGCACGCGCGACTCCGGCCCTTTCACCATCCCAAGGAACGCAAGTCGTCAAGTTTTTTAGCAAAAGGGCCTGCGCGCATACCCGGTGGTACGAAATAGTAGGCTTTACAGAGAGGCCCTGGTTCGGGCCTCTCTGCTTGCTTATCATGTAAATTTACCTTATACTCATAGCAAAGATAGTTAAGATAATGTTTGGGGGAAGTGATTATGGACATAAGTGGAACAAGGCTCGATATTGCAAAAAAGCAAAAAGATATGGTGGAATCCAAGGGACGTAGAAACGGAACTGCGTTAAGCGTTGCGTTTATCAAAGACGGGGAACTGGTGTCCGCTTTTGCCTGCGGTGCACAGGATGGTAAATCAAGAATCATGGCAACCGTAAATGATTTATATTGTGTAGGCTCTGTAGGTAAAGTATATTGTGCTTTAGCAGTTTTGAAACTGGTTGAACTGGGAAAAGTCAGCCTCGACGCGCCTATCATAGAGTATTTGCCATGTTTCACAATGAGTGATAAAAGACATAAAAAATAACATTACGCATGTACCTAAACCATAGTTCAAGATTATCGAGTACACATTATAAGCAATGCTTTAGCAGTAAATGGGATTGCAGCAATGTGTACAACTCATTTTTTGATTATTACAATAAATTCGAATTTAATATTGAACCAGGGGTTTTTTCTGTTTATAGTAATGACGGTTATTTGTTATTAGAAATGGTGATTGCAAAAGTATCTGGCATGAGCTATATTCAATTTGTACAAGATTATATAGCTGAACCGGCAGAAGCGATATCGACATGTTCCGGCGGAAATATTCTTGAAAACCGTGCTTACTTATATTAAGGAAAGGGGGGAATCCGCAGAATATGTTTTATCTATAGGGGCTGGTGGCATACTTACGGATTTAACCGATTGTGCCAGGATAGGATATTTATTCATAGACCCGAAAGGAATTTTCACCGCCGAAAGTCTTGACGAGATAACTCGCCCACAAGGAGTGTTATTGTATGATAAAGATACGGTTATTTCCCAAAGTTGTGGGTTAGGTTGGGATAACGTTTGTTATTTCGAAGACACTTATGATTTTGATGAAAATGTATTGATGAAAAGCGGTCATACAGGTTCCTTTGGTTCCGGACTATTTGTCATAAAAAAATACAATATTTCAATGGCAATATCTAAGACAAATGACAATGACATCTCTTGCTTAGTGATTCATGAGCTTTGCAACTTATTGTTAGAAGAATATGGGATTAATGCACGGAAATAATGGACTACTCATACCCCAATAAGCATTTCCAGCAGAGGGTTTGGAATACGCCCAACAAGCTGAAAAGCGGAAGTGTCAATGCACTTCCTATGCTGGTTCCTCGATGAGTGTCAAGGGCAGGGTGGAGACTTGCGAAGCAAATACTCCCCGACCTTGAAACCAAATTTGCCATAAAAATCCGGCAAGGGATGCTTGACCGCACTTGGTCAAGCATCCCTTGCTTGTTTTCTGAGAGCAACCTTGCCGCACCCCGCGCAGGCTCTTTTGTGCGTTGACTATAAGCTGTGCGCCCCGCAAGCCTTTTGCTTATTTGCACAACCCGTCAAACGAGATGTGGCAGTAGCCGTCCGGGTTCTTTTCAAGATAGTCCTGGTGGTATTCTTCCGCCGGATAATAGCGCGCAATCGGCATAAGCTCGGTAACCACGGGCTTTTTTTGCTTTGTGCGCTCCGCCACGAACGCCGCCTCCAGGCCGGGCAGGTCGGCGGGATCGGTATAGTAAACGCCCGTACGGTATTGATCTCCCACATCCCCGCCCTGACGGTTTTTCGACGTCGAATCGATTACGGAAAACAGCTGGGCCGCGAGCTGCCCGGCCGTTACGCGCGCGGGGTCGTACCACACGCGCACCGCTTCGGCATGGCCGCTGTCCCCTTGGCATACCCGTTCGTATGTAGGGCTTTCGACGTGCCCGTTCGCATAGCCCGCCTCGGTCCGCGCAACGCCCGGAACGCGGCGCATATACGCGTCTACGCCCCAGAAGCATCCCCCGGCCACATAGATTTCGCGCAGCGCGTCGGCTTCATAGGTAGCATTTTTGTTGGGATTTTCAGGAAGAAACTTATTTTTCATTATACTCGCCCCCTTTTAGGCTAAATTGAAATGCAAAAATATAGCTTTATTGTTTCAAGTTGAATAAGATCTGATATACTGATTGCAAGATTTGATGGATCTATCAACCATATAAACAACAGCATACAACAATTATTTGCATGTTTTTGCAACCCTAAAAGTGCATTGCGTGGCGCTCGCCTCCGTCGCATTGTTTGGTTCGTTCCGCGTTTCCATGTAACCGCTTATAGAGAAAGAAGGCGCCCGGATGAAAAACATGAAAATGACCGCCAAACTTTTGCTAAGCTTTGCCATTGTAGCCTTGTTGACCGTGGCGCTCGGGGCCGTTTCCATGGTGGTTATGGGCCGTATCGACACGCAATACACCGGGATCATCGACCACTATTTGCCGGGCATTTACGAACTTGGGCACATCAATACAAGCATCCGCGGCGAGCGCTCCAACATGCGCATCATGGAAATCTATATTTACCGGAACGACGCTGAAGGATTCGCCGCGTCTTTGGCGTCGCTGAATAATGATTCTCAAGCCATTGTAACAGCCATGGAAGAATATGAAAAGACCATTTCGCCGGGGGAGAATCGCGAAACCTACGACGCCGCGGCCGCCGAGTATAAAAAATTTGCCACCCTTAGGGACAATTACATCGTGATTGCCCAAAACATGGATGCCGATGCCGCGTTTGAAGCGTTGCAGGGGGTGAGCGACCAGCAGAAAGTGGTGATCGCCGCCTTTGAAAGCCTCATGCAAACGCGCATGGCGCAGGCCAATACGGTCAGCGATGCCGCCACGGAACTTACCAAGGTAAGCGAAGTTGTGATCGTGGGCGCGTTGTTGGTGGCATTTACCGTCGCCGTCGTGCTGGGCATCTATGTATCCAGGATTATATCCAAACCTCTTGGAAAGATGCAAAAGGTTCTTCACCAAGTCGGTACGACCGGCAGCATGGTGTTCTCGCAGGATACTCTGAGCGAAATCGAGGCCGAAACAAAGTACAAAGATGAGATCGGCGCCTCGATCCGCGCGTTTTACACGATGTTGCGCCATATGCTGGATATGAGCGAGGAGCTTGGCTATATGGCGGCCGGGGATATGTCTCGGACGGTGGAAAGCCTGTCCGACGCCGACACGATGGCCACCGCGATGAACGAGCTCATTCAAAGCGTCAACTCTATGTTTGGGGATATTGGGCAGTCTTCCCTTCAGGTTTCCACAGGCGCCAAGCAGATTGCCGACGGCGCCCAATCCCTCGCGCAGGGGGCCACCGAGCAGGCGGCCGCCGTGCAGGAACTCTCCAGCTCCATCGGCGAGGTTTCCGGCGCGATTCAAGAGACGGCCACCTCGGCACAAAACACCGCCGCCCTTTCAGACGATATCAAAAAGAGGGCCGAGCAGGGATCGGAGCAGATGCGGCATATGGTGGAGGCGGTTCAGGATATTAACGAGGCTTCGCAAAACATCGCCAAGATCATCAAGGTGATCGACGATATCGCCTTTCAAACGAATATTCTTGCGCTCAATGCGGCTGTTGAGGCCGCGCGCGCGGGCGAACACGGCAGGAGTTTCACCGTCGTCGCCGAAGAAGTGCGCGCGCTCGCGGGCAAGAGTGCCGAGGCGGCCAAGAATACCGATGGGCTGATCGAAAGCTCCATCGCCAAGGCAGAGATGGGCGTTACGATAGCAAAGGAAACCAACGCTTCGCTGCAAAGCATCGTCGAGGGCATCAACGGGGCCGCGCAACTCGTAACCGATATCGCCCAAAACGCACAGGCCCAGGCGTCTGCCATCGCCCAGATCAACATCGGCATCGACCAAGTGGCGCAGGTCGTGCAGCAAAACAGCGCCACCGCCCAGGAAAGCGCCGCCGCCTCACAGGAAATGTCCAGTCAATCTGCGGTGCTCCAGGAGCTTATCGGGCAGTTCCGACTCAGGCAGGATCCGGAGCCGCGCCGCCTCGCCGGCCGGAACCAGGACAGCTCTATTGCCTCCACGCAAAGTGAACAGGCCTCTAGAACCCGGGCGCACGACGGCGGAGGCTTTGGCAAGTATTGACCTTGGCGCTTCGCCCTAAACGCCTTCTGCGCAGTAGCGGCCCATTGCAGGAACGGGCCGTCCGCGCCGTTATTCCGCGGCGCGGGCGACTTTTGCCCAAAAACGCCCAAGAAATGATATAAGTGCGCCCGGTTGTCTCGCGTAGGCGGTCGTGTTACAATGCGCATGCGCAGTCGGCATCCTAAGGAGGCGTAGGGGCGTGCTAAAAGTGGATCTTGATGAGATCAAGCGTAAAATCAGAAAGCTTAAGCGTGCGGAACGCGCGATACGGGGCCAAGATAACCGAACGCCGCATGCGCGCTTTGTTTGGGGCCGGTGGTTTGACCTGGGCGACAGCGCGGAGGGGAAGGCGAAATATACGCTGCCCGTGCTTGCTGCGATGTCTCCCAAGCAATACAAGGCGGCGATCGACGAATACTTCGCGCAAGTGTATTTTGAGTTATATCGGGAAAACGGCATCGTAGACGCCGGGTCGTATGATCCCGGCGTTCTTGCGCGTTTGGGCCTTTCTTATGACGCCGGCGAGGAGGATATCAAAAGAAGATTTCGGGAGCTGGCAAAGATCCATCATCCCGATGTCGGCGGCGACGCCGCCAGGTTCATCGAGTTGATGCGCGGATATGAAGAGCTCATGGGACGATGACGTTTGCAACGCCGCCCCATATTTTGCAATAAAAATTAGGGGATGCGCAGCTGCGGCCATGCACTCCCCGCTTATAAGTATAGTCGACCAACCCCAAAAACGGCACATGCGAGCGGATCTTTTCCCGCTTGGCGGCGTCGAACTCCAGTCAGCGTAGCTGTCGGCTGCGCTTCCTTATGCCTCCTTGCCCTGCGAAAAAATCTCTCGCTCGTCTGCACCGCTTTTGAAGTTGGTCGACTATAAAACCGGTCGCTACTGCTTGATCGGCTGGCAAACCGGGCAGTAGTATACGTTGCCGCCCAGGTAGGCCTCGCGCTTGAAGTAGCCGCCACAGCCGGGGCAGGGGCTCTCGAGCGTCTTGCTCGAACAAATGGTGCGGTAGCTGCCCGTTTGGCCGAATAGATCGCGTTCGGTATCCCGTCCGCCGGCGTCGGCCATCGCGCGCATCGTATCGACGGTGGAGCGGTACAGCCTCTCTTTTTCATCCTGCATAAGGTCCAACAGCTTGGTGCGCGGATTGATGCGCGCGTTCCACAGCATATCCTGCAAAACGCCGTTGCCCAGGCCCGGCACGCGCTGTTCGGTGGCCAGGAACGCCTTTGCGGAATATTTTTGTGGACAACCGTCCATCAAGGCCATGAAATAATCGCGGGTAAAGCCAGGGTCGAGCGGCGTGTGGGCGTAGGATACGGTATAGCCGTGTGGCAGGCCGCTTTGCTCGTCGCCCTGTTTATACAGAAACATGGCGCCCCACATCTGCACCGAGCAAGTGACCGCCGAGCCGTCGGTAAACTCTAAAAGCAACTGATGCCTTGGCGGGAGCTTCTTGCCCGGCTCGTGGTAGCGCGGAGGCGCGCTAAGCAGCAGCACCTCGTCTTCAAGATGCACGCGCAACGTCGCGTTGTAAAGATCCGAGCCGGTCACGGTTTTGCCTAAGAGTATGCCGTCGTAGGTCTTCGGATCGCCGGTGTACCACGCGAAGCCGTGCGGCGTGTGTGCGGCCTCGGCGCGCTTGACCGTCTTGCCTATGAGCGCTTCGTTTACCTGCTTCACATAGTGATAGTTTTCCGGCAGCTCCATCATAGCTTATTGCCCCTTCCAGCGCTTAAGCTGCGGGAAAAGTTCCTTCATCGACGCGCGGGCGGTTTCCGCATCGGGGTAGACCTTGGCCTCGAGGCAGGGCCCGATGCAGGTTTCGATCATCTCGTCCAACGTCTGGTCGCCGCCGACAAAAGAACCCTTCTCGTAACAGTAGCAGCAATAGTCTTCGCTCTTGGATCCATCGACGTTCGTGCCTTTATCGGCGTCGGAGGAAAGGGGCATCGCACAGCTTTGGCAAAGCTTCATATCGGCATAATTTTGACTCATGGAACTACCGCCTTTCGTCTGGTCCCGCTCGCGCGAGCGGGCCTTGGCCTTGACGATGAGATATAAGCTTACGCGTAATTCTGGGAAAGATTTTTTCGGTTGGGCCGCCTTTTGATAGCCAGTAGGGCAAGTAGCTGCTCGCGGATATCCGCGCGCTCGACGGGGAAGGCCATCCACTTGCCGTCGTGATATGTGCGCGATTCGTCGTAAACCGTACAGATTGCGGCGCAGAACGAATCTCTTAAGGCGTCGAACGCATCGCGTTCCTTGCGCCCGTAGATGATCAGCGCGCGGGCCCCTTGGGCATCGAGCAGAAATGTTATGAGCGTTTTGCCGCCGCGGCGAAACTTTAACTCGCCGATTCCGGATTTCCTATCCGGCGTCCACAGCTCGTCCATCTCGTAGCGGGAACGCACTTTGCCGAGCGCCTCCTCGAGCAGGGCAATATGGTCCTTTCCCATGATTGCCGCAAGTTCTTCCCGCGATGGCCTCGGGAGCGGGTTTTTCTGCATGGACATCCCTCCTCTTCAGCTCCTTTTGGGCCCCTCGTATCAATACATAGTGCCGGCAAGCATTGCGGACGATGGGAGCTAGCTCTGAGCATGTTCCCAGTATAGGCCGCAAACCTGACAACAATCTGTCATATTGAGCGATCGGGCGCATAATATTGCGCGGCCTTCCCAAGCCTTTCGCGTAAAATGGAGCGTATATGCGGCGGAGAGAGCACCTCGACGTCGCATCCGAAGGACATCAGTGTGCCGTAGACCCATTCGTCCTCCCAATATACGCAAGTGACCTCCATCGTTCCATCTTCGCGTTCCTTCACGCGCGCGGGGCCGAACATATCCAGCACGCGGTACTTGGCGCGCGGATAGAACAGCAGCGTAAGCGTTGTGGCGGGGCGGTCGGGCCGTGGGCCGTTTGCTTGCGTGAATTCCTCATAGGTCATTCCCGCGCGCGGGGCAAAGTGCTCCTCTTGGGTTTGGGCATTGCACATGCGCATAACTTTAAATACGCGGTAATCCTGGCGATCCCTGCAAAAACCATACGCGTACCAGCAGTAGCCGTGAAACACCAGCTTGATGGGTTCGACCGTACGCCTCGTGTGCTCGCCCTTGCTGGAAAAGTAGTCAAACGACAATACGCGCCTTTCCAGCATCGCGCGGCGGATGATGGAAAACGTTTCGCTCTCGTCGGGCGGGCTTCCATATCCAGAAAAATTGACGCTGATCATTTCCGTTTCGGGCGGGCGGTCCCATAGCGCTCTAAGCTTCTCCAGCGCGGATGCCGCATGGGGATGCCGCGTGGCGGTGAACTCCGAAACGGCCATGAACAGGGCTTCGCGCTCCTGCTCCTTCATGGGCAGGCGCGCGATGGTATATTCCTTAAGCAAGGATATGCCTCCGCCCGTGCCCCGGTTTGCGTATACGGGAACGCCCGCAACGGACAAAGCATCCAAATCGCGGTAGATCGTTCGCACGGATACGCCAAAGCGCGCGGCTAGTTCCGCGGCCGTGGTTACGTGGTGGGCGAGGAGAAATGTGGTTATGCCGAGCAGACGCTCCTGCTTCACGCGCAATGCCTCATTTCGCGTTAGACCTCTTGCGAAACTCCAAAACGTGGCACGGGCGGCGAAAGTTGGCGCGGTGCATCGTCGGCGCTTCCTTGCTTTAAGCCACTTTCTTTCCCTCGGCCTCGTCTTTCGTTTCGCAAGAGGTCTATTGTTTTTAAATATTGTAGCTGTTGATCCATCGGGACGTCAAGCTGTGAAAATTACCGGATGGCGCGATATGGAAAGGGGTGTGGCGAAACCGGACGCGCCTTTGACAGAACCCTTATTCGTTGCGCAACATGCAAAGCAGCGTAAAGCTGTGCGCATCATGGCGCGTCTTAAAATAACCATTGTACTTATCTGCGACGGCCCGCATGTTTTGCAGGCCGATTCCGTGCCCTGCTGGAGACGGTTTGCTCGTTGCGTAGCCGCGCCCGGCGGCGACAGGCAGGGCTGCCATGGAATTGCTGATGGAAAAGTACAGATATACCAGCCGTTTTTGAAGATGAATTTCGATGCGCCTCTTGCCGGGTTCCACTTTTTCGCACGCCTCAATAGCGTTGTCCATGGCGTTGCTGAGCAGCGTGCACAGATCGATCCATTCAATGGAGATGGTTTCCGGAACGGAGACACTGAGCGACAGCTCAATGCCCAGTTCGCGGGCGTGGGTGCATTTGGCATTCATGATAGCATCGATGAGCACATTGCCGGACCGAAGGATTGGCGAGGAGGGCATACGTCCGGACATCTGCTCCAGGTACATCTCTAATCCTAGGTGATCCCGCTCGTCGTTCAGCCCTCGCAGCGCCATGAGGTGATTGGTAAAATCGTGGCGAAATGATCTAAAGACGACAAGATCTTTTTCAAGCGTGGCGTACTCCCTTTTTAGCGTGGCGATTTGTGCCGCGAGCTCTTCTTCGGCGAGCGCCTGTTCGTAAGATTGGACGGCGGCGCGCAGGGCCAAGGCGATTATGATGTTGAAAAGAAAGAGCAAGAGCCCAAGCCAAGCGTAAAAGGAGGGGCCAAGCCCGGCAGGGCCGGTATCGATACCGTACAGCCTCCAGGCAAACACGATCACGGCCGCCCCCTCCATGGCGGCAAGCGCAAGCATGCGCAAAGGCGATATGCCTGCAATCCTCTTTGGCAGGGCCTTGTACATGGAAACCACACATGCCGTTAAGCACGCATAGAAAGTAAACAAGCAAAGTGCCGTGTTCCAATCGGCGCGCAGTTCATGTCCTTGTGTACCGGCCACAATCAGGGCGCAGAGCCACTTTTCTACAAAAGCCCCGATCAGGCAGATCGAAACAAGCAGTAGGCATGCATAGGCTTTACCCAACGCCTTTGCGTTCAAGGTGAGCGATATATAGACGCCTCCCAGTGTGGCAATCACGGCGATTCGGAACGCCGAGGCATGGGGGCACAGACATTCCGTAAGAGTTGTATAGCAAAAAAGTGCCGCCAATACGGCGGTGCGCACGCGCCTTGATAACTTTCGCTTTGGGAAGAGCCGTATCGCAAGCATGTGTATAAACGCCGCATCAAGGGCGCCCGCGAGCAACTGGAGAAGCCAATGGCCGGCGTTCATAAAAGCCTCTCCAACCGGGTGAGCCGCGCTTTCTTCTTTCGCCGCGCTGCGCGGGCATAGTGCCTGGGATTGGGCAAAAAATTCATAGTGGCGCCTCCTGTGGTAGTGCTGATGTAGTTGGTACAAAAGAACAATATAGCATCTTTTAGTATATATTTTGCGAAAAATCATCTGTACCTGCTGAACTTGCAATAACTCCGGAACTGGAGTATACTGTTTGCGCGATGAAAGGGAAAATCCTTCTTAAGCGCGCTTAAGAGAGCCGGCGTATGCTGCGAGCCGGTGCGCGTCGGTTGGATTTCCGCCCTGGAGCACGCGCCGAGGAGGCGTGCGGGTGCGCCCGATATAGCGTATACGAGTTGGACGCACAGCGTCAACGAGGGTGGCAACGCGGCAGAACCGTCCCTTTTGTGGGGGATGGTATTTTTATTATGGAGGGAATCCCATGCTGGATATCGCAAGGATTCGCAAGGAGCCTGAGACGGTGTGCGCGGCGCTCGCCAAACGCGGCGCGCAGGTGGATTTTGCGCCGCTACTTAAGGACGACCAGCTCAGGCGCGACCTGATTGCCCGGAGCGAGGCGATCAAGGCGGAGCGCAACCGCATCAACAAAGACATTCCGCGCCTGAAAAAAGAGGGAGGGGATGTCTCGGGGCTGCTCGAGCAAATGAAGAAATCCGGAGAGGAAGTCAAAAGCCTTGACGATGAGCTGCGCGCCGTGGACGCGCGCATGCAGGAGTTTCTTGTAGGACTCCCCAATATCCCGGCCGACGACGTTCAGCCCGGCGGCAAGGAGAATAACCAGGTGGTTTCTTCCTGGGGCTCAAAGCCCGATTTTGCGGACTTTACGCCGAAAAATCATGTGGATCTTTGCACATCGCTTAAGCTGATCGACTACGAGCGCGGCGTAAAGATGGCGGGCAGCGGGTTCTGGCTGTATACCGGCTTAGGCGCGCGGCTCGAATGGGCGATGCTTAACTACTTTATACAGGAGCACATCAAGGACGGCTATACCTTTATGCTGCCTCCGCACTTGCTCATCTACGAATCCGGCTATACGGCGGGCCAATTTCCCAAGTTTGAAGAGGATGTGTTTCGCCTTCAAGAAGAAGGCGGCATGCGCTTTTTGCTGCCTACCGCCGAAACGGCGCTTATCAACCTGTATCGCGACGAAATCCTCGAAGAGGCCGATCTGCCCAGGCGCTTGTTTGCCTATACGCCGTGCTACCGCCGCGAGGCGGGGGCGTACCGCGCCAGCGAGCGAGGCATGATTAGAGGGCACCAGTTTAACAAGATAGAAATGTTTGGCTTTACGCGGCCGGAAGACTCTGCCGCAATGCTTGGGGAACTTATCGGCAAGGCGTCAAGGCTCGTGGAGGGCCTCGGGCTTCACTATCAGCTCACCAAGCTCGCCGCCGGCGATTGCTCGGCCTCTATGGCCACTACCTACGATATCGAGGTGTGGATGCCCAGCATGAACGAGTATAAGGAAATTTCCTCCGTGTCCAACGCGCACGACTACCAGGCGCGCCGCGGCTCCATCCGCTACCGCCGCGCGGAAGATAAAAAAATCGACTTCGTGCACACGCTCAACGGTTCCGGCATGGCCACCTCGCGCTTGCTGCCCGCGATCGTGGAGCAATACCAGCAGGCCGACGGCTCGGTGATCGTGCCCAAGGTGCTCAGGGATATGGTCGGCGCCGATATCCTTACGCCGGAGAGCTGACCTCTTTTTTGAACATCGCACATAAGGGAGGCTCGTTTCATGCCCTATGTAGACACCAAAGCCATGCTGCTCAGCGCCCGCGAAGGCGGCTACGCGGTGCCCGCCTTCAACATCGAAAACTTAGAAATGCTCAAGGCCGCGCTCGAGGCGGCGGCGCAAGCGCGCTCGCCGGTGATTCTGCAGGCGGGCTGGAAGACGGTCGACTTCTTCGGCGGAAATGCCCTGGTGGCGGCCGTAATCCGCGCGTGCGCCGACAGTCCCGTTCCTGCCGCGCTGCATCTTGACCACGGAGGAAGCTTTTCCATAGCCATGCGCGGCTTCCATATGGGCTTTTCCAGCGTGATGATCGACGGCTCGAAGCTTTCCTACGGCGAAAATGTCGCGCTGACATCCCGCGTAGCCGAAGCCTGTGCCGCGGCGGGCGTGCCGGTGGAGGGCGAGCTTGGTTCGGTGGGCGGCAAGGAGGACGACCACGAGGCCGACGCCGCCTATACCGACCCTGCGCAGGCGGCCGAATTTGTGCGCCTGAGCGGCGTAAGCTCCCTTGCGGTGGCGATCGGCACCGCGCACGGGGTGTACAAGGCCGAGCCCAGGCTTGATCTTAACCGGCTGGCGGCCATCCGCGCCGAGGTTACGGTTCCGCTCGTGCTGCACGGCTCTTCGGGCCTGACGGACGACGCCGTGCGCGCATGCATCGCCCGCGGCGCATGCAAGGTGAACTTTGCAACCGAGCTTCGGCAGGCATTTACCGATGCGGTGCGGAACTATCTAGGGGAGCATCCCCAAGAGTTCGACCTGCGCGTGTATCTTAAGCCCGCCGTCGATGCGGTGCGCGCATTGTGCCTTCACCGCATCGGCGTGTGCTCGAGCGGAGGAAAGGCGTAGCGGGCCGCAAAAAATTCGAGGGAAAAGGGAGAATGCGGCCTGTTGAGGCGGCGAGGAGCGCCGCTCTGTTGCCATGCCTTGCGGTTTACCTCTCCTTCGATACGGGCGGAATCGTAATTTCGGCGGAAAGCGGCGGATATATGCGCATCAGACTAGGGCCTGTTGACACAAACGCTCAACGCCGTCTTCCAGTCGCTTTTCACGCCTGATTTTGTTGCCGTCAGTCAGCGTAGCTGCCGGCTACGCCTCCTTCCTGCGCCTCATCAGGCGCAAAAATCGGCTCAAAATCCGGCATTTCAGATTATGTCAACAGGCCCTAAGAAGATAGAGCCTATCGCTACGTCGCAAGTTAGGCTTGTGAGGGATGAGGCGAAGCCTAGGGTACGGCGCCCGGCAATTTGGGCGGGAGGTTAGTCTATGTTTTTAGGCATCGACATCGGCACTTCGGCGGTGAAGGCCGCGACGTTTGACGAAAACGGGCGGGAAATTGCCGTTGCGTCGTCGCCGCTTACACTTTCCACTCCTCGCCCCGGTTGGGCGGAACAGCATCCGCAAAGCTGGTGGCGCGCGACATGCGTTGCCGTCAGGGAGATAGCGGGTGCCGTCGGCGCGGCATCGATTGATGCCGTCGGCGTTGCCGGGCAAAGCTGGGCGGCCGCGCTGGTGGATGCGCAGGGCGACGCGCTGTGCCCCACCCCCATTTGGATGGACCAGCGCGCCTTTGGCCAGGCGGCGCGCCTGCGCCAAAGCGTGGGCAAGAGCGCATTCCGCCTGAGCGGCAACCCCATTCAGCCCGGCTATACGACGCCGAAAATCGTCTGGTATCGCGACGAGGCGCCGCAAGCGCTCGCGCGTGCGAAGGCCGTGCTGCAATCCAACGGCTTTATCGTCTATCGGTTGACGGGCGAACTTACGCAGGATGTTTCGCAGGGTTACGGCCTGCATTGCTTTGATATCGCCGCGCGCGCCTGGGATGGCGCCATGGCCCGCGCGCTGGGCGTGAACCCTGCGCTGCTTCCGCCGCTCTTTCCGTGTCACCAGGTCGTGGGCAAGGTCGATGCACGTGCGGCGCAGGAGACCGGGCTCAAACAGGGGACGCCCGTGGTGGCCGGCGGGTTGGATGCCGCCTGCGCGGCGCTGGGCGCCGGGGTGGCGCTTCCGGGGCAGACGCAGGAACAGGGCGGGCAGGCCGGCGGCATGGGGCTTTGCGTTGATCGTCCGGCCATGGACGAGCGGCTGATCCTCTCGTGCCACGTGGCGCCGGGCCTATGGCTTTTGCAGGGCGGAACGGTGGGAGGCGGGGGCGCGCTTAAGTGGTTGCGCGACGCGCTTGACATGCAAGGCGATGGCCGCGCGTTCGATACGCTATGCGAGGGGGCCGCGCGCGTTGCGCCGGGCAGCGGGGGCGTGGTGTTTCTTCCCTACCTTTCCGGCGAACGCTCGCCGCTATGGGATCCGGACGCGCGGGGTTGCTTCTTTGGCCTGAGCTTTGGAACCGGTAGGGACCACCTGGCGCGCGCCGTGCTCGAGGGGGTTGCGTTTTCTCTGCGCCACAACATCGAAACCGCGATGCAGGCGGGAGCGAACGTCGGCATCCTTCACGCGATGGGCGGCGCGGCGCGCTCGCACGTGTGGACGCAGATCAAGGCGGACATCACCGCAAGGACGATCAGGGTGCCGTTGGGAGATAATGCCACGGCCCTGGGGGCGGCGATGCTCGCCGGGGTGGGCGTGGGCATGTGGCCGGATGCGCGCTCGGCGGCGGAAAGATGTGTGCGATTTGAGCGCGAGCACGAGCCTGAACCCGAGTCCTTTGCTGCCTATCAGGATGCCTATCGTATATATCGCATGTTGTACCCAGCCCTTCGGGGCATCGGGGCAGGGGGAGGAAGCCATGGTTAAGGCGGTTGTTTTCGATCTGGATGATACGCTGATTGACTGGCGCGCCGCACACGAGCGATATTGCCGCCAAATGCTTTCCGATTATGCTCCCAATCTTGCGGACGCGCAAAGGGAGGATGCCCTTTTGTGGCTGATGCGCCTTGCCGGGGACGGCAACGTGCCGCTCTCCAGCTGGATTCCCGCCGCGAGAGAACGCCTGGGCATCGCAAAACCCTACGAGGAACTTCTTCACGAGCGCACGCGCGTATTTCCGGAATACACCCTGCCCCGGCCCGACATGCGGGAAGTGCTTGGGGAGCTGAGCGCGCGATACCCGCTTGGGCTCATTACCAACGGCGAAGGGCGGGTGCAGCGCCGAAAGATCGCCGTGGCCGGCATCGAGTCGTTTTTTTCGAGCATATGGGTATCCGGCGAAGTGGGGATCGCCAAGCCCGACAAGCGCATCTTCATTTTGTGCATGGCTGCCATGGGCATAAGGCCCCAGGACGCGGTATATGTCGGCGACAACATCAGAAACGACGTGCGCGGCGCGCTGGCGGCCGGCATGCGGGCCGTACACTTTAAGGTTCCCGCGTACGAAAGCTGCGATGGCGCGCCTAAAATCGCGTCGCTCGGCGAGCTGCCCGCGTTGATTAAGAGCATGTGAGGAGGGGCTTGGCATGGACGAGTTGCGCATGGGCGACATGATCGCTATGCAAAGAGAGCTATACGCAAAGCATCGGGAGACTTGGTCTCCGCTGGAGCCCAAGTACGCCAGAAACAGCCTTTTGTGGATGATCGGGGAAATCGGCGAGGTGACCCAGTTGATCAAGAAGTTGGGCGAGGATCGCATCGCCCAGGATTCTCGGGCGCGCGGCGCATTCGTCGAGGAAATGGTGGATGTGCTGATGTACTACAACGACGTCCTTATGCGCTATGGCATATCCGGCGAGGAGCTTTCCGAGGCTTATGCAAAGAAACATACAAAGAATATGGGCAGGGATTACGATGCGGAGCGCCGAAATTTTCTTACAGAGAAATAGGCGGAGGCGAGGCCGTGGAATTTTTATATCACTATTATGAAAAATCCCGCGGGCCGTTTCGCAACCTTTCCGATCTCCCATCCTATCGCGCCGATGAAGTTCTTGCGCAGCTCAAAAGCGGCGGAGACAGCTTCGCATCCCAACGCGACGAGGGTTACATGGACAGGCGGCGAGAGCTCGAAGCTCTCGCCCGCAAGCGCTTTGTCGAAAAGGGCGGCTTTCCGGTGCGCAGAAACCCACATTACATGGTGGTGGGTCCGTGTAAGTGGCTGGCCAGCTGGTACAAGAACAGCGCGTTTGTGCGCATCCATATTTCGGAATTCGATGTAAACGCCCTTTCGTTTACTTATGGAGATATGTTTCCAACCTTCAGTGCGCGGGCAATCGATGAAAAGGAATATCGCCGTGAGATTTACACCTATAAAGAGATCCTCGAAGTAATTCGCCGCTACGGCCTGCCGCAGATCTGGAACGAGCACGGCCGGCTTGGCCCGGAGCGTTATGTGGAGGTTCAGGTGTGGACGGACGAGCCGGCCGATCAGTTCAGGCTTGGGTTGCGCACGGAATAGCGACGCTTGGCCGGGGCAGGGCTTGCCTCCTACGCGTTTTTTGGCTATGATGAGGTGGCGAAGACGGTGGCGGGCTTTGCTCTCGCCATGTGGATACCCTGAACATATATGTCTATCGACAGGAGGGATGCGCCATGAAGGCAGCCGTGTTGCACGCGCGCGACGATCTTAGCTACGAGGAGATGCCCGATCCGCACGCGGGGCCGGACGAGCTGGTGGTGCGGGTGCGAGCTGTGGGTATCTGCGGCTCGGACGTGCCGCGGGTGCTCGGCAATGGCGCGCACTACTTTCCGATTGTGCTAGGCCACGAATTTGCCGGCGAGGTGGCGGAATGCGGCCCGGGTGTGGAGGGGTTTTCCACAGGCGAGCGCGTAGCGGGCGCGCCGCTCTTGCCCTGCTTTGCCTGCGAAGACTGTCAGCGCGGCGATTATGCGCTGTGCAGGCGCTATTCTTTCATCGGTTCCAGGCGCGACGGGGCGTTTGCCGAATATGTGGCGCTGCCTGCGCGCAATGCAGTGAAGATTGGAAACACGCCGTTTGACCAGGGGGCGCTGACGGAACCTTCCACCGTTGCGCTGCACGGGTTGTTGCACGCGCGCCCCAGTGCCGGGGCCCGCGTGGCAGTGATCGGCTGCGGTACCATCGGGCTCTTTGCCGGGCTGTGGGCAAGGCTACTCGGCGCGCGCAACGTAACGGCTTTTGATATCGACGGCGGGCGGACGGCGCTCGCTAGAGAGTTGTGCGCGGACGAAACCTTTCTCTCCTCCGACGCGGATTGCGCCGCGGCCGCTAAAGAGCACGGGGCTTTTGACTGCGTGATCGACGCGGTCGGCGCGGAGGCGACGCTTAGGCTCGCGCTCGAACTTGCGGGCAATCACGCATCCATATGTTTAATCGGCACGCCGACGCGCGAAACAAGGCTCTCCGTGCGCGACATGGAAACGCTCAACCGCAAGGAACTGTGGCTGACCGGTTCGTGGATGAGCTATTCCGCGCCGTTTCCGGGCCGCGAATGGGAATGGACGGCCAAGCGCTTTGCCGACGGCTCGCTGCCGTTTGATGCGCGCATGATCGGCGGGCGTTTCCCGCTTGCGGAAGCGACAAAGGCATTCGACCTTTATCGAACGCCGGGGGCTGCGCAAGGGCGCATTTTGTTGATTCCTTAACGGTATTGTATAGCAAGCGCTGGCGCATTGTAAATACCTATTTTTGTAAGAAAAAGACCTGGCGCGGGTTTTGATAAACTTAGCCTACATACGCTCGTTTTCCGTTTGCGCAAGCAGGTATATTCTACTAAGCGAAGAGGAGCAGCTCGCATGGACAGGATCCGCCCATTTTCCATTCCCTCGCTCAGGCTTTACTCCGGGGCGGAAATTCCCGGTATCGGCCTTGGCACCTTTGGCTCGGACAGCTATAGCGCGCGAGAGGTCGCCGATGCTGTGCGCCTGGCGGCCGACATTGGCTATCGGCACTTCGATTGCGCGGCGTGTTACGGCAATCAGAAAGAAGTCGGCCTTGCGCTAAGTGACGTGCAAAAAAACGTCGGGCGCGAGGAGCTTTTCATCACCTCAAAGCTATGGAACGATATGCATGGCTACGATAACGCCATTCTGTCCTGCGTTCAGACGATGGAGGAATTAAAGCTTGATTATCTCGACCTTTTCTTGATCCATTGGCCCTTTGCCAACTACCACCCGCCGGGCTGCCCGGAAGACTACCATAACCCCGATGCCCGCTCCTACAGCCACGATTTATATATGCAGACGTGGCGCGCGCTCGAGGAGCTGCACACGCGCGGGCTTGTAAGGCATATAGGCACCTCGAACATGACGATCCCAAAGCTGGAAATGCTTCTTAGGGATGTGGATATCGCTCCTGCTGCCAACGAGATGGAGATGCACCCCACGTTTCAACAGACGGATTTGTTCGACTATTGCCTTTCTAACGAAATTGTACCGATCGGCTACTGCCCGCTGGGCTCTCCAAGCCGCCCCGACCGCGATAGGACCGCGCAGGATGCAAGCGACCTTACGCACCCCGTCGTGCTTGAGATCGCCCAAAGGCACGGCGCTCATCCCGCCGAAATCCTTCTGAGGTGGGCGGTAAGCCGTGGGCATATCCCGATTCCGTTTTCGGTAAAGCCCCAGCAGATGTATGCCAATCTAAAGGCGGCAACGCAGAGGCTGCCCGATGAGGATATGCGCGCACTGGAAGCCGTCGAATGCGGCAACCGCCTGATCAAGGGTCAGGTGTTCTTATGGAGGCGGGATCAGGATTGGCGCGACTTGTGGGATGAGCAGGGAGTCGTGACCAGGTGACATCCACGCGAAGAAATGGTTCAGAAAAGAGCGTAACATCCGATAAAGTAGATAGACGGCATGCGTCTTCATAGATGAGGCAGCCCCATTGCGTGGCGGACGCCGGTAAGAGTGCATCGCAGGGAGGCGATCGCATGGTTGCTATGGTGCGCGCGTTGCCCGCCATTGCCGCGGCGGAATACGTGCGCAAAAATGAGTTGCGCTATGGGCGCGACGGGCCGCAGGCTTCACAGGCCGTACAGCCCGTCGTAAGGCGCACGGCTACGCGTAGTGGCGACGTGGTGACGGTGCATACCGGTACGGGCATGCGTCCTTTTGTAATGCGGTGGAAGAATGCGCCGCATGCCTCCGCCAGGCTCAAATGCAAAATCGCCATGCTGGAGGGAAAGATCGACCGTGCGCAGATAGAAGAAATCACGCAAGGCGAGCGCGAGCGCAAGGTCGGCGCCTATCGCGCGGAAATGGTCCGCGCCAAGGTGGAGCTGTGCCGCGCATACGCACAACAGCCCACATATTCGGTTGTGGTGGAATCCTAGTCGGTTTACACTGCGCTCCTCGTCGGTTCACACTACGCTCTGAACCTCAACCATGCTGCGGCATCGTTGAGGTTCTGGCGCTCCGTGGAACCTCCTCTTCCCAAAGAAACTGAGGTTTCTTTGGGATTGAGAAGAACGAAAAACGTTACCTTTGCACCTTCTTTTTCGTTCTTAATCCATAAAATCGCCCATGTCACCGCGGTGCCATGGGCGTTAATGCGTAGCGCAAACCGGCGAATTAGAGGGTGCTGGTGATTTTTTCCACAAATGCCGCCGCATTGGCGAGATCCTGATCGGAGGGCATTTTGCCGCCCAAGGAGCCTTTGCCCTGGCACACGAAGCTTTCTTCATACACAGCGATGCCGCGAGCCTCCAATGCCGCCTTCATGGCGGCGATTACCTTGCTGCCGTCGCCCGGGCTCGTAGCATATAGCGCGGCCTTGTTCACGCGCTTCGGATCGATAATATTGATAAAGTCGAGCACTTCGCGGTTGGGTTTGCCGCCCTTGTCGCTCGAACCGATAAAAGCGCACAACAACCCCTCCGGCATATAGGAAGGGGGTAGCGGCTCGGAATTCTGGTGCATCGCCCGGGCCATTGCCGTGGCAACCGCCTGAACACACGGCTTTCCGTTAAAGTAAACTTTCGATCTCATGTCCTCGCCTCCGCAACATTCTATGTGATCATGTAAATCCCATTATACACGCATTACTTTGCTATGCAACCAATTTCCGAAAAATAACACCCTTGCCGCATTCAGGCCTGAATACGGCAAAAAAAGCAGGATTTGTTGCGGCGCGCCTTAAACGATCCCCCGTAAGAATGCGCAGCTGTGATGGGCATATTACACCTTGATAAAACAGATGTCCTCCGCTGCCTAAACGCCAAATACGTGAAGCAACACACTCACGCCTGCCGACGCGACGATCATGAAGATGGGGTCGATTTTCGTTTTCTTCATCAGCGCCAATACGACGGCGGCCAGCGCGAGCATCGGCCAGTCGATCATGGCGGGGAAGGGAACCCCTGCGATGATGAGCGAAGAAAGCCCGGCCGTCCACGCCGCATAGGCGATCAGCCCTACGACCACCGGACGCACGCCGTACAGAACGCCACGCACCGCAGGCTTCTTTAATAGGCCCATAAAGAACCGCGCGATCAAAATGCAGATGATGATCGAAGGCATGACGACGCCCAGCGTCGCCGAGCACGCGCCGAGCACGCCCGCCGTTTTCATGCCGGCGAAGGTGGCGGCGTTGACGGCGATCGGCCCGGGGGTGATTTGCGATATGGCGACGACATCGGTGACCTCCTGCGCGGTCATCCAGCCGTGAACCACCGAAACCTCCTGCCCGATCAGCGGAAGCATCGCGTACCCTCCGCCGATGGAGAACAGGCCGATTTTAAAGAATGTAACGAACAGCTGCCAATAGATCACGGCGTTTCCTCCTTCGCGGGCTTCTTAACGAAGCGATCGAATAGGAAGCCGAGCAACCCGCCCGCCAGGATGATCAGGATGGCGCTTATCTGGGGCAAGAAGATGGAAATCGCCAGTGCGCCCAGCATGAGGCACCACTGAAACACGTCTTTCGCGGCCTCCTTGCGCATCCTGAGCACCGCGGAGAGGATGAGGGCGACCACGCCCGCGCGCACGCCGCGCATGGCGGCCTGCACCCATTCGTTGTCGATGAACTGCCGGTAGATTAAGGTTACGATGGATAAAATGATCAAAGAGGGCAAGGTAACTCCCAGCGCCGCGCACAGCCCTCCGGCAAGGCCGGCCACCTTATAGCCGATCATCACCGAGGAGTTGATGGCGATAACGCCGGGCACCGACTGGGCGATAGCGAAGATATCCAGGATATCCTCGTTTTCAACCCAGTGGTTTTTGTCGACAAACTCGCGCTGCATCAGCGGGATCATCGCGTATCCTCCGCCAAAGGTAAACGCGCCGAGCTTAAACGTGGTTAGGAAGATGCGCAGCAGTTTTGCCGTGCGGGATGTTGGCTTGGGCACATTGCTCACGTCGTACTATACCTCCTGCTTGAAAGTATCGCTGGGGAGGGGGCCTATGGTTTGAAGTAGATTCGGCGAAAGAAATTGTACGCGACGACGCCGTGGATTTGATGATCCCCCTTGAAGCGATCGACCGAGAAAGAGGAAATCGCCTCTTGTGCGGCATACACCTTGCTGACGATTGCCTGTGCCTCGAGCACGGAAGCGAGCGGGAAGATCGGGTCGGATTCGCCCGCCTCCCATATCATGGGGCGCGGCGCGACGGAGGCGAGCACATCGGGAAGCTCGACCGCCCCGAGCAAGCCGGGCTGGTAGTTATCGATGCAGTGATGCACCGCCATAATCGAGCCCCGGTATGTATTGGCAAAGCCGGAGATGCAGCATGCGCGAATCCTCTCATCCAGCGCGGTCGCGTAGGCGCACACAAGGCCTCCCCCTGAAATGCCCATGGCCATGGGTTTAAGTTGATATCCCAGCGCGGCAAAGACATCGATGCATCGGCGCGCTTGTTGGACTCGCACGCCTGCCATGGTGCGCCCCACGGTTAGCAGCATCGCCGAGAGGGTATGGCAGGAGATTGCGTTGGGGTTGTCGGGATTGTCGTCCCGTTCGAGCCTGAGCCGGCCAAACCCCAACAGTTCCGGGGCGATCACCACGAAGCCCTCGCGGCATAGACGCACGGCAAACGAGCGCTGGTATTCCGTCAGCTCGTCGATGATCGGCTCGCCCTCTTCGTTGAGCCCCACGATTGCATCCACGCCGTAGCCGTGACCGTGCAGCGCAATGACGACCGGCGTGCGTTCGTCGGCTCCCTTGGGCGTGAGCAGGTATGCGGGCGTGCGCAGGCCTTCTTCGCTGGTGTAGGCCATCAGCTCGCGCGTATAGCCGTTCATATCCACCGCCGCGCCGCGCTCGATATTCAGCGGCATTTTTTCGGGTTCGCCTCCAAGGCATGCGAGAAGATCCGCGCGCAGCCCTGCGCGCCATTCATCCCAGCCTATTTCCTTGTTGAGCGCATTCTCAACGCTGTTGCGAGCCTTTGTGCTGTCGAGCATGAACTGATAGTATACATCCGCCGGTTTCATATGGTTGCCTCCTCTGCGTTGTGATGGTGGTTGGGAACGATCCTTTCATCCATAAGAGCTCAAAGGGAAGTCGCCAAGGAGTGGTACGGCGCTTGAAGAAACCCTCAGGCCCCTCCGGACACCGGAGCCGCATCCCGCTTTTTAGGGAAACCGGACATCGTCCCCCGTATTCCAAATCGCCAGAGAGCCTTCCGGAAGGCGCTTTTTGACGGCGCTCAGCGCCTCGGGGGCCATATCCGCGCCGAAGCATCGCCGCGCGAGCACATGGGCGGCGGCAAGTGTCGTGCCCGAGCCCGCGAAAGGATCCAAGACCCAATCACCTTCTTCGCTGGAGGCGAGCAGGATGCGCTCGAGCAGTTTAAGCGGCTTTTGCGTAGGGTAGCCGGTGCGCTCCGGGTCGCGCTGCTGCAGATGGGAAATGTCCGTCCATACATCTCCGGGCGGCACGAGATCGTCGTCGTAGTAGCGGTATTCCTTTCCTGCCGAGCGCATGGAGGAAAATGTTCGACCTTGCTCATCCATGCCCCTGCGCATGTGGTTATTTCTAGCCAACGCGCGCACGGTGGAAACCTTCTCGGGCCGAAAAAGCGCCTTTCGACCTTTGCGGTAGAGAAAAATCGAATCGTGCTTGCGGCTGTAATGCGCCTTTGCTCGCCCGCCGCTTTGGTAAGCCCAAATGATTTCGTTCATGAAGTGATCCTCGCCGAAAACTTCGTCGAGCAAAAGGCGCGCGTGCGCGCTTACGCGGTGGTCGACGTGAAGATAGGCGCTCCCATCGACCGTCAACGCATCGCGGCACAGGGAAAGTGTTTCCCTCATCAGAGCGAGCCATTCCTCGCGCGAAAGCGAATCGTTATACGCGCCGAAGTCCTTGCCGGTGAGGAAAGGGGGGTCTAGGTATGCGGCGCGTGCGCGGTGCTCGCCCATGAGAAAGAGCCTGAGCCCATCTCGCGCGTCGCCCACGTGCCATGCGTGCCGAGGCTCGTCGCGCGCTTTTGCGGCCTGCAAAGCTATCCCTCCTGCACGGAGCCGGATGTAAGCTGCGCCGTGCGGGTTTGGCGCACATAGCCGGCGCAGTAAACGGTTCCCGCGATGCCCAGCACGCCCACGAGCACAAACAGCGGCAAAAACGAAAGCTCCTGCGCGATAAGCCCGGCGAAGTACGGCAGGGCGGTAAACGGCAGCAGCGTCAAGTTTTGTAGCACAATGTACGCGGGGAAATGCTCTTTTGGAACGCGGTCGAAGATGGAGTTGGTAAAACCCATGTAGGACACCGCTTGCGAGCTGCCAATGAAGATCATGAACGCGACGGGCCAAAAGGGCGGAATGCTGCCGTTTAAAAAGTATAGTGCGACGCCCAGCGCCCCTACCAGCACGGTGGGGATGTTGGATAGAAGCATCGTCTTAGGGTTGCCGATCAGGCGGTTGAGCGTGCCCCAAAAAAGCCCGCCCGCCAGCTGCCCTGCGATTTGTATGTAGATCATGGTGCTGACCTGCGTCGGGGAGAGCCCCATCTCGCGCTTGCCGAACAACAAGAGCAGCGTCGTGGCCATGATGCCGCCGTTGAAGAGCAAGCGGCCGTACATGATGTGCCGAAAATCCCTGCTCGCCTTCCACAACACGAAAAAGTTGCCGACGTAGCGGCTGAACGAGCGCGGCGGGGGGGCATCCACCGGAGATGCGGGCGGCGCGTCCTTAAGCATGCGCAGCACCAACGCGTTGACGGTGAATACGGCTGCACAACAGCCGAAGATCAGCGCATAGCGAAGGTTGGGCGGCAATGGAGAATCCATCGCGAATTTGATGATCGAGGCGGACATCAGGCCTACCAGGGCGGATACAAACTGTTGAAAGCCTTGGATCATGCCCCTATCCCGGCTCTGAATCGTGTTGGCGTTGAGCGAGAACCAGCATAGGCCCATAAAGCCGTCGGCGAAGAAGAATAGGGTATGCATCGCAATGAACCATAAGACCATAGGCGTTCCGCCCACGCCCAGCAGCAAGAACGGCAGCACGAACCAAAAGGGAATTCTGCACAGCACCGCCCATTTGCGAAACACCGCCCCGTTGTCGCTAACCCTGTGCATGTGCATGCCCATCACAAACATGCCGATGTTCAGCGCCGCCTGCTTAAGCGTGGTGGCCAGCCCGGCCAGCTGCATGGAGCCCGTATATTCGTTGATGAATACCGATACGACCGTCGTAGGTTCGATAAAGGCGAGCGCCATCCAAAAGAGCGATCCTTCGCCGATCATTAAAAAAAAGTTGCGTCGGCTGAGCTTTTGCCTGTCTTCGGGCGTCATACGGCACCTCGTCGTCTGTTTTTGCGCATATTGTCGGGTACGGAACGCTGGAGCTGTCGGCACAAGCGTGAACCGCCGTCTTTTCGACCGCTTCTCGCGCCCGGCTTTGCCGCCGCCGATCCCATCGGCAGGGCGCGTCGCCTGCGGCGACGCCGAAAAGCTTCTATAAAAGCCGCAAAGGCGCCCCTGTCGCGGCACAAGGCTTCGCCTTAAGGTTCTTTTCGGGCCGAGAAAAGCAGCGGCCGCCTACCGCCCGGCAAAGGTTTTGAGCATCTTTGCGTGCTCGTCGATGAGCCTCGACAGCCACATAAGGTAATCCCTCTGCGTGGGGTCGCTCCACAAAAGCGCGAATGCTTTGCCCACGGCATCGACAAATGCCGGATCGAGGCCGTGCACGCCCGATTCGGCAAGGGGGCATAGAAAGCGCGCCCGGGCATCCATCCGCACCTGTATAGCCCCGGAGCGGGCTTTGGGCGCGAGTGGAAAAATACGGCAGGCGAACGGACGCTTTGCGCGGGGGCAAGAGCCGCTGCACAGCATCAGCGGAACCGAGCGGCCCAGCCGCATGGCGGAGGAAGGGGTGATGCGCATCCACGAGGCGTCCTCGGGCGCGTACAGCGCGTCCTCGCCGGGGAACAGCAGCATGCCCAGCTCTTCGTCTCCGTCATCGCGGCAGCAAGCGGCGGCGCAATGCTCGCCGCAATCGTGCCGAAGCGGAGTGGTTTCGGTGAGGAGATCGCGGGCGGCGTTTATGGTATCGTACATCGTCATTCCCCCTATTGCAGTATAGCGAAGGTGGGCGGGATTGTAAATCGAAGTCCTGCGGATTGCCTAGGATCTTAATATTGATAGCGGTGGAAGCGCCGCGCCGTTTCTGGTATTGTAATCAAAATACGATATGGCGGGGGTCGGCATGGCGGAGCACTACTTTACCCCAAGCCCCACTTCCGAGGGCGGCGAGCGAGAAGTGACCTTTTCTTATCGCGGCAAGGAGCTTGTGTTTAGCACCGGCGCGGGCACGTTTTCCCGCGATAGGCTCGATCCGGGCAGCGAGCTTTTGCTCAAGGCCGTGGGCGAAATCTCCGGCCTGTGCGCGGATATCGGTTGCGGCTGGGGCGCGATCGGTCTTTCGCTGGCGGCGGCCAACCCGCAAGCCCGGCTTGTGCTTACGGATATCAACGAGCGCGCGGCGTCGCTCGCGCGGGAAAACGCGCGGCGCAACGGCATCGTCAACGCGGATGTCTTGGTAGCGGACGGCCTTTTGGGGGTGCAGGGGCCGCTTGCGTGGGCGGTGACCAACCCGCCCGTGCGCGCGGGCAAGGCGGCGGTCTTTTCCTTTTTTGAACAGGCCTTCGAAAGGCTTGGGCCTGGAGGGACTTTCATAGTTGTGCTGCGCAAGCAGCAGGGAGCGCCTTCGGCTAAAAAGCGGCTTGCGGAATTGTTCGGCAATTGTGAAACCATCGCGCGCGGGGCGGGGTATCACGTGCTCCGATCCGTCAAAGGAGGGGCATAGCGTGAAGCTGATCTACGCGACGCATAACCCCGCCAAGCTCACGTGGCTTGGAGAAAGACTCAAAGGCCTGCCGTTTGCAATCGAAGGGCTGGCGGGGCATCCTGAAGTGCCGGAAGTGGATGAGAGCGGCCAGGATCCCTTGGAGAACGCGCAGCTGAAGGCGCGCGCCGCGCATAAGGCCTTGGGTCGGCCGGTAGTGGCGGCGGATTCGGGGCTGTACATCGACGGCCTTTCCGATGCCCGGCAGCCGGGCGTGCACATTCGGCGCGTGGGCGGGCGGCGGCTGAGCGACGACGAAATGATCGCGCACTACGCCGGCATCGCAAAAAGCATGGGCGGACGCGCTACGGCGCGCTACCGAAACGGGATCTGTGTGATTTTAGGGCCGGGCAGGATGGTTACGACCATGGCCGACGAGATCGGCTCCGCGCCGTTTTACCTGGTAGACGTTCCGCATCCCGCTGTGGAGGAGGGCTTTCCGTTGGACAGCCTTTCGGTAGACATCGATTCCGGAAAATACTACAACGACGTTCCCATGCGAATCGATCGATTTCAAGAGCGACGCAACCGCGCCTACCGGGATTTTTTTTGCCGGGCGCTGGCCGGCCTTGCGGAGGCGCAGCTTATAGGCGCGCTTGCGTGCGCGCAAAAGTACATGCAGGCCGATGCTTCCGGGCACGACGTCCACCACGCGATGCGGGTGTGGCGCACGGCGCTGCGCATCGCGTATGCCGAACCTGAGGCCGACCTTGTGGTCGTGTCCCTGGCCGCAATCTTGCACGATATCGACGACGGCAAGCTGACCGGCACGGGCCTTAGGGGGGATACGACCCGCGCGCGGGCGTTTCTTAAAGATGAGGGATACCCGCAGGAGACGGCGGATGCCGTATGCGCGGCCATCGCAACGGTGTCCTATAAGGGCGCGGGGGTGGAGACGCCGGTTTCCTCGCCCGAGGGGGCGGTCGTGCAGGATGCGGATAGGCTGGACGCGCTGGGCGCGATCGGCGCCGCGCGCACGTTTGCCTACGGCGGCACGCGCGGCAGGGCCATACACGAACCGGGCGCAGCACCCGGCGCGCACGGGAGCGAGGCCGAGTATTTCGCGGCAAGCGGCTCTTCGATCCACCACTTTTACGAAAAGCTCTTGTTGATCGGGGACCGCATGCAAACCCCGGCGGGGCGCGCCCTAGCCAAGGGGCGGCACGAGTTTCTCGAAGAATATCTTAGGCGCTTCCTCGCAGAATGGGAGGGAGAGCTGTGAGGATCGACGTCGAAAAATACCAGGCCTCGGTTGCCGCGCCGTGGGGCAAGCTGTTTTACCGCGCGCTGTGGGCACAGCTGCCGGGTGTTCCGGGTGACGTGCTGGACTTTGGCAGCGGGCTGGGCGTTACCGCCGATCACCTTGCGAAGGCGCGCGCGGTCGTCGCCGTAGAACCCGACGAGGGCATGCGCAGGCGCCGCGTGTGCGAAAACGGATACGAACAGCGCTCCGGAGGCCTTGAGCAGTTCGCTGGGCTGAAGGGGCGCTTTGGCCTCGCGCTATGCCACAACGTGCTTGAATATGCGCTTGACCCGGATGCGATCCTCGTCGCCATCGCCGCCTGCGTGCGGCCGAGAGGCTACGTGTCGGTCGTCAAGCACAATGCGAGGGGCAAGGTTTTGCAGGCGGCGGCGTTTGAGAGCGACCCGCGCAAGGCCCTTGCGCTGTATCGCGGCGAAACTGCCTATGCGGCCTCCATGGGGGCGGAGATCGGCGCTTATGAGGACGATTGGCTGATCGGGCGCATGAGTGCGCTCGGCTTTGAACATGAAAAAACGCTCGGCCTGCGCAGCCTCTTCGCGTTGGGCCCAAACGACGCGAAGTACGCCCCGCAGTGGCAACAGGACATGTTTTTGCTCGAGCGCGAGGTGCAGGAAGATCCCGCGTTTCTCGCGATCGCCTATTTCCACCATCTGCTTTTTAAAAAAGAAGAAAAATCCTCCGGCGGGGGTTGACATGCCCGCGCATCTTCTGTAAAATACTTGTTGCCGCTGCTTGCGGCATGCAGCGGGATGGTGTAACGGCAGCACCTACGACTCTGACTCGTATTGTCTAGGTTCAAATCCTAGTCCCGCTGCCAACGTGCCTCCATGGTCTAGCGGTTAGGACGCCGCCCTCTCACGGCGGTAACATGGGTTCGAGTCCCATTGGAGGTGCCATGCGTCGGGGCGCAATGTGCTCCGAAAACCCACCATACTGCGGTATGGTGGGTTTTTTTGCGCTTCATTGTCTGCTTCGGCGTCCCCCAATCCTCAAAAGCGCCGCGGTGCTTTTGAGGAAGAGGAGGAGCGACGGAGTGAACGAGCTTTCGTGCCGCAGCGCGGAAGCGAGCGATGCGTAGTCCGCGACGACGAGAAACTGCGGTTTCTTTGGGTTAGGAAGAACGGGGAACGCGTGCCCCTATTTCTTGCTTCGCCCGCTATGCCTGCCATGTGCTATAATGGCTCAAGGAGGGGCTTCCATGAGAGATGAGATCCTTGCGCGCGTCGCTCCCTGCGGGCTTGTCTGCGGAACCTGCATGGGCTTTCAGGGCGGGCCTATTCAGGCCTCGGCCGAATCGCTTATGCGCCATCTGGACGGCGTGGCGGAATATATCGAAATGCACATTCCGCAAGATAAAGCGCGCTTTGATGCGTTCTTGCCCACGCTCCAATTCTATGCCGGCCGCGATTGCGGGGGTTGTAGGAGCGGCTCCAACCGATGCCGGCTTGTGAATTGCGCCATACGCGAATGCACTTGCGCAAAGGACATCGACTTTTGTGCCGATTGCGACGAGTTTCCATGCGATAAAGTACACTTGAACGATTCGTTTATGCGGTACTGGCGCGCTGTTCATCGAGATATCCGAGAAAATGGCATCGAGGCCTTTTATGGCCGCATGAAGGACCGTCCGCACTATGAGCGGTTTAAGTAAACAGAGTATCCGGGCAATTCATGGGGGAGGAGCGCTATGAGCGAGAAAAAACCCGCGAAGGCATTTATCAGAGGCGCCGCAATTACCTTGTCGCTTCTTGTGATTTTGCTCGGAGCCTTTTTTATCTATACGCAGGATTATTACAGGGCGGATGACGCCGTTGCCGCGGCATCCCTTCCCGAAGGGGTGGTTTCGGTCGAGCGCCTGGGCGATCTGACGGTCGTAACGCCGCTTGCCCCCGGCGAAAACGGCTTTATTTTTTACCCGGGCGGCAAGGTGGAGGAGAGCGCATACCTTCCGTTGCTCGAAAAGCTTGCGAGCAACGGCATTACGTGCGTGCTCGTCAAAATGCCCTTTCGTTTGGCGGTGTTCGGAGTCAACAGGGCGGATGAGGCCAGAGATAAACTTGCGCAAGTAAAGCGCTGGTACATCGGCGGGCATTCGCTGGGAGGCGCCATGGCGGGCGCGTATGCGAGCGGGCGCGAACAGGAGCTTTGCGGGCTTATCCTGCTGGCCTCCTATCCGGCGAAGGAAGTGAATCTGCCCGCTATCGCTCTGTACGGCAGCGAAGACGGCGTGCTCAAGCGCGAAAAGCTTGGGGGCGTTGAAAATTTCATCGAGATACCCGGCGGCAACCACGCGAACTTTGGCAACTACGGTCAGCAGGCCGGAGACGGCGTCGCCACGATTTCCAGGGAAGAGCAGCAAGATATTTGCGTTGATGCGATCTTGGAATTTATGGAAGAAAGCGCTGGTGTGTAGCCCTCGTCATGCTAGCCGCGAAAGAACAAATCCGGAGGTGTTTTCATGGCGCAGGATATGATGTTTGCCGATCGCGCGTCGTTTCGGCAATGGCTTTTCGAGAATTGTCCGTCGGGAGAGGGTGTTTGGCTGGTTTTTGGCAAGCCGGGCGGCCCCAAGACGGTCTCGCCGGGCGACGCTCTGGAGGAGGCGCTGTGCTTTGGCTGGATCGACGGCCAAATTCGCAGCATCGACGACGCGAGCTATGCGAAATATTTCGCGCAGCGCCGCGTGAAATCCGAGTGGTCCGCTAAAAACATCGCGTTGGTGGAAAAGCTGGAGGCGGCCGGAAAGATGACGGAATTCGGGCGCGCAAAGGTGGAGGAAGCCAAGCGCGAGGGCCGCTATCAGCCCAAAGAACGCCTTGAGATTACCAAGGAGCACGTCGACGAATTTGCAGAGAAGATCAAAGGGTTCGATGCCGCCTATGCCAATTTTATGGCGATGTCCCCGTCCGTACAGCGCACGTATACCGGCTATTCTCTCGACACGAAATCCGACGAGGCCGCCAAGAGGCGCCTGGAGAAAATTGTGGACAGGCTGAATCGAAATTTGAAGCCCATGTAGCGATTGCAGCCGGGAGGTAAATGAGGAGGCGGAGATGAAGCCGGAGGAAAAAATTGCTTCGCGGATATGCGAGCGGCACGGCCTTGCGTTTGAAAGCGCGGTTCGCGCGGGCGGTTGGACCAACGCCGTGTGGCTTTGCGGCGATGTAGTGCTGCGCCTGGCGACGAAGCCCGGTACGGACAGGATTCGCCGCGAGGTCGAGTTGTCTGGGAGCCTGCCGCCCGCCGTAGGCTATCCCGCCCCTGTGTGTACCGGCATCGAGCAAGGGCATGAATGGAGCCTGTCAAAGAGAATCCCCGGGGTAAATCTCAGCGAAGCGTGGCCAGGGCTATCTTGGGCGCAGCGGGCCGACGCCGTCGGGCAAATAGCGCAGATGATGCGGGCGGTGCACGCGGTGGATATCGGCGCGGCGGGCCATCTAGTCTCCGACAGGCCGTGGTATAGCTCTTTGGACAAAGAAGAGACGGCGGGCCGCGTCGAAGGCTATGTTGGCAGGCAAGTTCTCACGCACGCGCAGGGCGCCGCATTGCGAGGTCGCTTGGAGGTGTTCTGGGAAGCCCTTTCGGCATCGAGGGTCGTGCTGAATCACGGGGATATCACCAGGGACAACATCCTGTGGAACGAAGAAAAGGTTGCGGCCTTTATCGATTTTGAGCATGCGCTGCTCGCGCCGCCGCAGGTCGACGTGCATTCTCTATTCAACTTGGCATTTTTTGACGACGAGGGCACGTTGTTTTCGGGCGAAGGCGATCAGGCCGCCTTTGAGCAGTATAGAAAGGCGGCGGCCGCCATCGTCTCCTCGTTTTTAGGCGGCGCGCAAGACGGGGAGCTGCTGTGGGGTTATGCGCTTCTTTATCAGTTGATATTTCTCGATTTTTGGCTCGAAAACCCGGAGGGGGAGCTTGCGGAACTCGCGTCGTACCGCAAGCTTCTTTCCCTGATCGACGATCCGCAGAGCTATTTTGGAGCGGCCATGGGTACTTAGGTTGTTGCGAGGGATACGGCGGCGGCCTGCAGCGCATCGTGCGTTTGGCCGATAAAGAAGGTGTCGGCCAGATTGTATACCAGCACCATCAGCATGGCGGTGATGGCGGGTATCGCGTTTTTCAGCACCGCCTTTGCGACCGGCGCGGAGTGGAACACTGCCAAAGATTGCTTATCGTTCAAAATTTTATTTCTCCTTTAAATTTGATAGCGTAATTTCAATAGCTTGATATTGATATGAGTTTGCCAATACCCGCCGTTCTCGCGGGCACTTATTCCATCGTATCGCTTACCTTTTTAAGTAGGCTAAAGAAAATGCCCCGCTCCGTTTCCGTGAGCCCGGCAAGGAGGGCCGCTTCCGCCTCCTTCATGTGCTGCTCGGCACTTTTGCAGTACTGCTCGCCTAACGGCGTGATCCTAACCACTTTTATGCGCCTATCGGAAGCGTCGCCAAAGCCTTCTACAAATCTCTTTTGTTCCAACCTTGCAACGATTCCGGCCGCCGTTGACTGTGCCACGCGTAAGATCCGCTCCAGCTCTTTCAGCGGCAATTGCCTCTCCGGAGTGTCGTTAAGCTCCACCAATGCGGATAGCTGTGCCATCGTCAAATCCTGACCGCGCAGTGCGTTGTTTGCTTGCCTTTCCATCCTATCGTGTATCTGCTTCATTAGCTTGCCGACTGAACGGTGCGATTGCATGATCTGCACCTCCTCATATTCGATTATATGATAGCATGCTATCTTTTGAATGTCAATAGCAAGCGATCAATATTCTGTACCCATATCGATCGCTCACCGCCGTGCGCTGCCCGAGCAGCCGACGCTTGCGCAGCCGTTAAAGGCTTGCCGAATCCCCTGCCATTTACACGTGTGATGTGATATGCTTCTCTTAGCACAATATTTCTTGGAAGGGTGGGCGCATATGGGACCTGAGTTTTCTTTCTACACAAAAGCCGACTTTGGGCGCGTTCTTAGGTTTATGCACGAGATTCCGGATCAGGACGGTCTGCCCTACGAGGCTGTCCGTTTTCAGTTTTGCATGGGCTTGCATATCGATTTTGTCGAGGGCGGGCTTAAAGGCGGCTTTGAGAGGACGTGCGGTTTGTGGTCGGATGAGGACGGCATCGCCGCATTGGCGATGACGGAGGGCGGCACGCGCTGGGGGGAAACGTTTTTTCTGTTCCGCGCGCAGCGGGATGAGACGCCCGAGCTGATGCGCCGCATGTGCGAATTTGCCGAGCGGTTTACCAGCAAGGTATCGGAGGATAGAAAGAGCAACGCATACAAGTTGTGCGTTCCACAGGGCGACGACGCGCTGGCAAGCTTCGTTGCAGAGCGGGGATACCAACGGACGAAAGACCGCGAACGCCTGATGGTAAAAACCTATTCCCAAGCGGCCGGCCCCGCCGCTTTGCCGGAAGGCTTTATCATTAGAGACGCCCGCACGACGTCCCCGTTTTTTTCGGCGCTGGCCCATAACCATGCCTTCCGCTATTACCAGGCGAACGACGGCGGCGAAAAGGGATTTGAGGCGATCCGCACCATGCCGGGTTACCGGCCACAGCTCGATTTGGTGCTGTTTGACCCCGAGGGGCAGCCTGCAGGCCTGGCCAACTTCTGGGTAAACGAAAAAACGCGCACAGCGACGCTCGAACCGCTGGGCGTCGTGTGGTGGTATAGAAAGATGGGGCTTGGGAAGGCGCTGATTAACGAGGGCATCGCCAGAACGCGCCGCTTGGGCTGCGAGCGCATGATCGGCGGCGATCAACCGTTTTATTGGGCGCTCGGGTTTGAGGCGGTTCGCGAAAACTATTTCTGGGCATGGTCGTCGCAGGAAAATTAGGGCGTGTCCCTATCGGCCGGATTGTATGGGACCTGCACTTACGAGTTTCGCGTCATCAGATGCGAGCACAGCGCCTGGGCGATTTCATCCAGGGGCAGTTGCTCCTGCACTGCGCCCTTGGTAAAGGCCACCTTGGGCATGCCGTATACCATGGAGGAGGATTCATCCTGCCCGATGGTATAGCAGCCCTTTTTGCGCATCGACAGGAGGCCTTCCGCGCCGTCGGAGCCCATGCCGGTTAAGATGATGCCGATGGCCATAGAGCCCATGGAACCGGCTACCGATTCGAACAGCACGTCTACCGACGGGCAATGGCCGCTGACGCGCTCTTCGCCGCGGCACCTGACGATGGGATGCATTTGCCCTGCCACCTTCTGCACCCGCATCTGAACTCCGCCGGGGGCCACCAGCGCGACGCCCGGAAGGATGTTCTCGCCATCCTTCGCCTCGCGCACGGTGAGTTGACAAATGCTGTTGAGCCTTTCGGCGTATACTTTGGTAAACACCGGCGGCATATGCTGCGTAATCACGATGCCCGGCATATTCCGCGGCAACTTTTTGAGCAAATGTTCGGTCGCCTCCGTACCGCCCGCCGACGCCCCAATGGCCACGATGCCTTGAAAACGCGACGCAAACGGCAGGCCGGGGCGCCACTTATAACGCAGAGTGCTCATTGGCCGCGCGCCCAGGGAAGAGCCCTTGAGGCGCAGCGCCACATCCTGCGCAAATTTCCTATGCGTTTGCGGCGTATCGGTTTGCGGCAGCTTGAACACATCCGCCACATACATCTTAAGCTTATCGGCCATCGCATCATCCGCGCGACACACCAGGTACAAGGGGATAGGGAACTTTGACGCCTTTACGCGCTGGGCAAACAGGCGCATGTTAAAGCCCGTGATGCGGTTATCGCAAAGCGCTGCGTCCGCCGTCCCTCTTTCGATTGCGGCCAAGGCGTCGCGATCGGTAAATACGCTCGTCGCAACGTCCAGCTGGGGGTCGGCGGCGAGGTCTCTGGCCATAGCGGCGGCAAAGCCTGAGGACGACGCGAGAATCAGCACGCGTATCTTCTTCATCGCCGCCCCCTCCTTTCCGCAGCGCTTCCGCTTGCCCTATAGGATATGCTTATGAAGAGGAATTGCGCCGGTAAATGGCCGGCATCACATAATCAAAACGGGTTTTGAGGTTGGCGAGGGTTTCGGACAGGCCAATGAACAAATAACCGCCCGGCAAAAGCCATTCGTAATAACGGTCAACGAGCGCTTCGCGCGTTTTATTGTCGAAATAAATCATGACATTCCGGCAAAAGATTACGTGAAATTTCTTTTTGAAAGGAAAGGAGGTGTTCATGAGGTTGAGGTTTCCGAATACGACCTTATCCCTAAGATCGTCGCTGATGCGAAAAATGCCCGGTTCGACCGGTTTAAAGTAGCGCTTTTTGTATTGTTCGGGGAGAAGCTTCATTTCTTCCTCGGGATAAATGCCCTTGCGCGCGAGGCCTAGAACATTTTCGGAAATGTCGGTTGCTAAAATGGTCGTATCCCATTGGGAGAGGGCACTGCCGAAATATTCGTTTACCACCATGGCGGCGGTATAGGCTTCTTCGCCGGAGGAGCAGCCTGCGCTCCATATGCGCAAGTCCTTATCCTTGATGTGCGGCGCCCACTCGGGCAGCACCTTGTCGCGCAGAAAGCGGTAGTGCTGCTCCTCGCGCATGAAGTACGTATAATTGGTGGAAAGGCGGGAGATTAATAGCGCGATTTCTTCCGGATTTTTTAGAGCATAGTCGATATAGGAGGTAAAATCCGCAAAGCCTTTGCGCTGAATCATATTGCTGAGCCGGCCTTCGATGAGCGTTATTTTTTTTTCAAGGTTGATCCCGTAATTATCCTTCATATAGTTCTTCAGGCGTTGAAAATCTCTTTCCTCAAGCTTCAATCACGTCACCCCATCAGCGTAGATCGGCCCGGAAAAGCCATGCAAACCCACCCGCACTAAGTTTCTTTGGGCGGTTTCTTGAGCCTTGGCCAGGTAAACGCCGCCATAATCTTTTCTCTTGCCCATACGGTATCCTATGCCGCCTTCTGCCTTTTTTTGCGCATTGCCCCGCGCCCGCGATGCGCAAGTTGGAGATGCACGGCCGTAGGCGGTGGGCAATCCTCGGCGCCGTCGCACATCTATTTTGACGGTTCGCGGTATAAGCAACAAACGCCTGCTATGCGAAGCGGCGCCGAGCGGCAATGGCATTTTCGTGCCCACGGGCTAGTTTTATGCGCCTATACCGGCCCGTTGGCGGAATCGGTGGGCAGTTCCCCGTCGTACACCAGCTTATGAATATCCAAAAGCAGCACGACGCTTTCGCCGCCCAGCTCGGCGATGGAGCTGACGTATTTGTTTTCGTTCATGGCCCCCATCCGGGGAGGTTTTGCCAGCGCCTCGGCGGAAATGGTGAGCACTTCCCTTACCGAATCCACGATCATGCCGATGGATACCTCGTCCACGCTCACTACGATTACGCAAGTCCGCTCGTGGTAAGGCTCCGGAGCGCGGCCAAAGCGCATGTTGACATCGATTACCGGTACGATGGTGCCGCGCTGGTTGATGATGCCCTTGATAAAATCCGGAAGCCACGGCACCGGAGTAATGGCCTGTGCGGGGATGGGGATAATGTCTTTGACGAAGCTGATATCGATGCCCAGCTCGTTTCCGCCGCAGGAAAACGTAAGGTATTGCTCTAAGGCCGTTTCCTGCATGTCGATCGTGCTCATGGCAGTTCTCCTTCCTAATTTGCCCCAAATGGACCGACTATGACTATATTGAATGACAAGGAAAGCTTTCACTCCGAGATGTGTGAGGATTCCGATGAATGAAGCGAAGCGGCAAAAGGGCGACGGCCAGCCCGCCGCGCCGGTCATAGATACATATCGACCAGCAACCCCCGAATATCGTCGACGAGATCTAGAACCTTTAGGTTATCCGCCTGTTCTTTGAGCACCTCTTCGGCAATGTCGTCCAAATGAACGTTGATTTTTTTGATCATCGCATAGACACGGTGTCTGCCGCGCGCATCAAAGGCATTGCTTTTTGTAAAGGCATAGGAATTGGAGACCGTTTCGTTGACGAGCTCGGTGATCATTTCGCGGTATTTTTGCAGTTCTTTGATATCCGCCCGCTTGCCGAGCAACTCGCCCTGCCGGGTGATAGCCCCGACAAGATCTTCAATATGCCTCCGATACCCTTCCTCGTTGAGCGTCGTCATATGGCGGTGAAATGCCAGCTGTTCCGGCGCGGGGCCGGCTCTTTCAGCTGCAGGATGTGGCTGTATTTCGCGAAGAGACAGGTTTACATCCGAAACTTTCATGCGTATCCCCCCTTGATGGGTACACCTGCCGATTCTTCTATTATATACAAATCTGCCCGCAATCGCAAGTCGCGCATAGTGCAATGCCGCGCGTCCTATGCTACTGCGATGGACGTTAGCGTTTCCGTCGCCTTTTAAAGAAAATCGCCGGGTACGGCGGCGTTGCCGGGCTGCGGGCAATTATCTCTTGAGCGCGAGTTCGTCCACCGAGCGTACGCTGCCTTCCGAGCGCGAGAGATACATGCACGCGACACAGCGCTCCGTAAGGCTTTTGAAGGTATCGCCGCTCCTGAGCGTCGCCGCTCCGACGCTCAGGGCGATGCGCCGGGGAATGCGGAAGGGATGCTCGGCGATAGCCTTGCGCAGGCGTTCCGCGAGTTCAACCGCTTCAAGAAGGCCTTCGCCGGGCAGAAGCACGCTGAATTCCTCGCCATCCAGCCTTGCAAACATAATGCCCTGCCCAACTACGCCGGAGAGCAGATGCGCGCACTCAACCAATACGCTTTCCCCATGCACAAAGCCTTGCTCTACTTTGATCCCCTCGATGCCTTCCACGCTAAGTGCCAAAAGGGAGAGGGGGGCGCCGCTTTCTTGGGAGTGAGCGATGTGCGATATGATGCTTGCATCCAGCTGAAAGCGGCTGAATGCCCCGGTTAGCCTGTCGATTTGCGTAAGCTCTCTAAGCTCTCGCCTGCGCAGGTACTCGTTGCGGCGTTGGTATTGAACCCGATAGGTGCTGGCCGCGACAAATACATAGGCGACGCATAGATAGAAGGTGTTTCCGGCGATGTCTTTCGTTAGCGTGCCGTCCGCGCACATCAGCGACAGGCCGGCAAAGGATGCTATGGCCACGAGCGAGAGAAGAGCGCTGTTGATCCAGCGGTTGGGAATGTTAAGGATGGCGACCGCGATCAGCATGATGGCGACGACATGGTAGCCGTGGTGGTGGGGATGCATGTCGTAAATGATGAGAAGATACGCCGCGATCACCGTAAGCTCCGCCATGGAAACGAGAAGGAAGACCTCCAAGCCGGATTTTGTGCGCCATATGCCATAGGATGCCACCGCAACGGCCGCGACGATCGCACACCGAAAGGGAAGAGATAAAAGAAAGTGCGTGGGTTCGTGCCAATAATCGTACAGCGAAAGCGCAAAAAACACAAAGCCCGACATCACAATGCCCCAACGAAGGAAGCTGTGCGAGCGGCCGAATTCGGCGCGTCTGTATTCGCGCTCGACGGCCGCATCGCGAAACTCGCCGATTAGGTTGATATCTCTTGTCCACATGGGTGCGGCTGATTGCGCTATGCGTACAGCGCGGCGAGAGCGTAAGCCCTCTCGTGCACGGTTTTGCCTGCGGGCTCGATGGTTTCACCGAGCGTAAGCATCTGCCCGGTTTCCCAGGTCGGCCATGCCGCGCCGGGAATTTCCGGCGCGCCGGTGCGGGCAAACGAGGCAAACGCCTGCAAAATCTTGTCCGACAGCGTGCGGTCGCATTCTCGCCACGGCCGCGGGATTTTATCCAGGGTGCCAAACACATAGGCCAGTTCGCTGGAATGAAACGCGCCGATAAAGGAGCCGTTAAGCCCTGGCGGGCTCATCGCGAAGCGGTAGCCATATGCGGCGCGCCCGTTTTTTGTGGCGGCATCGAGCAGCCCCGCCGCGCCTAAATACGATTCGTCCGCCGAAAGCGCCATGGTCATTTGGACGGTTTCGCGATCGTCTCGCGCGGGGTACAGCGAAAGTATTTTCTCCGCCAGGTCTCCCGCCGCCGCTTTAACGCGGGCGCGATAGTCTTCGATCGCCATGCGGCTCTGAGGGGTGTAGCCCGCGCCGGATTCGTTGGCGGCGTAGCCGGCCATCACGGGCACCCGAAGGCAATTGCCCTTTAGGATGGCATCCGCGGGGGAAGAGGGCAGCGCCCACCCTCCGCCAAGCGGCATCGTGCGGCGGCTTCGTTGGAACTCTAGGATATTCTCTATCCGCATCGCCCTCAAATCCTTGGCGGATGTGATACCGACGGCGGCCAGGTCGCGCGCATAGTCGTCCCGGGTCTTTTCATAAGAAAGGGGTTTTGAGCCGGGTGAGAACGCCATGGAACCGGATTGGACGATCGCCCGGTGCATCAATCCCCGCGCATCGGGCGAGGCGATCATGTCGATGACGCTCATGCCGCCCGCGGACTGGCCGAATGCCGTTACGCAATCGGGATCTCCGCCAAAGGCGGCGATGTTTTCGCGCACCCATACAAGGGCCGCAATCTGATCGAGCAGGCCATAGTTGCCGCTTACGCCGCCTTCAGCCTCGGCTTCCAGTGCGGGGTGCGCAAGGTACCCAAGCAGGCCCAGGCGGTAGTTGGCGGTGACGACCACCACGCCCTTGGCGGCGAGCCTTGCCCCGTCAAACACCGGGTCGGAGCCCGCGCCATGGTTGAACGCGCCCCCGTGAAACCACACCATCACCGGCAATTTCGCCATAGATCCGGCATCCGGCGTCCAGATGTTCAGGTTGAGACAGCCCTCTTCGTCCTTCGGGCCGTAGATAAACGGAAATTCCTTTTGATAAAAGCCGTTCGGATCCCGGTCGTCCTGCGGGGGCACGCTGCCAAAGCGCGAGGCATCCCGCTCGCCAACCCAGCTTTCGGGCGGGGCGGGGGGAGCATACCTGCGCGCTCCGCAAGGAGAGGCGGCAAAGGGCACGCCTAAAAACGCGTGGATATTTCCGGGCAGGCTAAGCCCGCGCAGCTTGCCGTATTTCGTCGCGATCAGCATAGCACCATCACCCCATATCCCAATAACATCGTCTTCCCGTCCACCGCCTCTCCGGAGAGCACGTCCTTCGCCGGACGCTTGGCGGTAAATTCCTGTGCGTCCGGCAGGTAGTTCAGCAAGAACGCATACGCCTTTCCATTCTGCTCGCGCACGACAAGTTCGATGCCTTCAGGCAACGCAAGCATATCATCAAGGGGCTGCTTTGCGCCCAGCTTGCGAAGGAATATGCCCGCCGCCTGCGCGCTGAAGCCCGCGCCGAAGTACAGCGCCTCGCCCTTGCCCAGCGCCTTGCGCACCAAAGCGGGCTTTCCGTCGTAATAGTTTCCCTTAAACCGGGCCAGCGTTTCGCCGCCATGGGGCGCGAGAATGTCGTTAAACTGCGCAGCCTCCATCAGCTCACCATCCCACAGCGCGTGTTCGGGCGCGTCGTTCGGGCCGATAAAGGTAAAATCCTCGACCGTCGCGCCTACGAGCTCGGCCGCGGGGCCGGGCATCGGGCGCATGGGGCAGTGCCCGCGCTCGTCTTTGTAGCCGGTGCGCGCGCCGAACACCAACTTGCCGCCCGCCTCGCAATATGCCTTCAGAAGGGCACAGGTTTTTTCGGTGAGGATCGTCGCGTGCGGATAGAACAAGATTTCGTAGCGCGATAGCTCTTCGAGCGAAGTGGTCGGCTGCAAGTACAAAATATCCAGCGGTATGTGCGCAAGCTGCGCGGCGGTGTAGATGCCCTTTTCGCTTTCTCTGCGCAGCGGGCCGTGCCACTGGTCGAGCCCGCCATCCCACAGGTTGTCGTAATCGCACACCAAGGCTACCTTTGCCGCTACCTTCGAGCCCGCAAGATGCTCTATGTTCGCGAGCTCGCCGCTGAGCTTTTGAAGTTCGCCTAAGCGGCGATTGGGCAGATTGTCGTAGTTGTTCAGGCCGTGCCAGTAGATTTCGGTGCCGAACGCCGCCGTGCGCCAGCGGAAGAACGACACAAAATCTGCGCCGTGCGCGAAGGATTGCAGCGCCCACAGGCGCATCTGGCCCGGCTTGGGCGAGGGGCCCGCCATGCGGCACGTCCACCCTCCGGGACCGGCCTGCTGCTCCATCACGCCAAAGCCCGGGGAGATGGAGCGCGCCAGCGCCAGCTTCATCGAATAGCCCCGATCGTTGAGGTGCTTGTCGTGCTTGGGATCCGTGCCCAGGTTGTAGGCGAAGTTGGGGTAGCTGTCGTAGGTGATCACGTTAAGCGCTTCGCGCGTCATGCGGTGGCTGTCCAGGTTGCCGAACAGGCCGTTCGTAGTGATAAACTGCCCCTCTTTGAGCGTTGGGCGGATAATATCCGCCTGCAGCTTGCAAAAAGAGATGGCGGATTCGGAGATAAAGCGCTTTTCATCCAGCGCCAAATGCGGGTTGGGTGCGATGTGCGGCGCGGGGCGGGTTAGATATACCTGCTCCCACGCGGTGTAGGTCTGGTTCCAGAATGCGGCGCCCCAAGCGTCATTGAGCCTGTCGAGCGTGCCGTACTTTTTGCGCAGAAACTCCCTAAAAGCCGCGTGATCCGCGTCGGAATAGAACACGTCCACCTCGCAGTTGAGCTCGTTGTCGATCTGCCAGCCCCACAGCGCCGGGTGAGCTTGGTAATGATCCGCCATCTTGCCCACGATGCGCGCGCAGAAATCCCGGTATATCGGCGCGTTGTAGTTGTAGTGGCGGCGCACGCCGTGACGGAATTTTACGCCCTGCACGTCGGCATTGAGCACCTCGGGGTATTTTTCCGTCAGCCACGCGGGCGGGGTGGCGGTGGGGGTACCCAAGATCACTTTCAGGCCGTTTTCGTGCGCGAGATCCATCGCCCGGTCGAACCAGCCGATGGTGAATACGCCCTCCTCGGGCTCCATCAGGTTCCACGCGAATTCCGCCATCCGCACGGCATAAAGGCCGTGCTCGCGCATCCTGCGAAAGTCGTCTTCCCATAGGTTGCAGGGCCAGTGTTCGGGATAGTAGCATACGCCCAGTTTCAGGCTGTCAAGCGAAAGACCCATGGCTGTTCCTCCTTATTGTATGCCGCGTCGCGCGCCGCGCCCTTTTATGGGAATGATAAAGTAACGACAGTATAGCATACACCGCGCGCGCGCGCACCGGCGCAGGATGATTCTTGCCCGATTGTCGCAAAAATGATACAATATAGTCTCCGAACCATAAAACATATGCATGGGAGCGGCCAGTTTTTCTGCGTCATGGCGCTGTTGCACCAAGCAGGCCGTCCGGCCCGCTTTCGTCCCGCGCCGTACCGCGTAAAAGCATGTTTGCTCCTCCGCGTCCGTTTTGAAGTTCGATAACTATAAACGGGGTTTTCAAACACACATAAATTGAATAGGGAAGTGTTTTCATGGCGAACGCCAGGCTTACCGCGCTATGTCAGACGCCAGGGTGGCGGCTGGAGGACAACATCGCCCACGGCATCCGAAGCGGCTACGCATTCAACATTTCGGCGCCCTCTAATTTCGTGATTACAATGTTTCTGCCGGAAAGCTTTGAAGCCGGGCCGCTCGTCGGCGGCATGAAAAAGGCGAGGAAACAGCTTGGTATCGTAAATCTGGCAACCGGAAAGAAAGGCGTTTTGACGATTACGCTGCGCGCTGTGCGCGGCAACGCGCAGGCTGCCGCGGCGGCGCTGCTCCAGCGCGTCGACGGCATCGCGGGTTATCTTTACAATGCGGGCGTTCCGCACGATTGCTGCGCGCTGTGCGGCAAGGGAGAGGCTACCGGCGCGGTGCTTTTGCGCGGCAACCTCGTGCGCGCGCACACCGAGTGCGTTGAGCAAAAGCTTGCGCAGCAACAGGAAAAAGAGATCGACCAAGGCCCTTCCCACCGCTACCTGCTCGGGTTCATCGGCGCGCTGCTGGGCGCGGCGGTCGGCGCAATTCCGTGGGTGGTGGTCAGCGTAATGGGTTTTGTGTCGGCATATCTCGCGGTGTTGATTGCGATTTGTGCGCACTTTGGCTATAAGCTCTTTACCGGCAAACGTTACGGGCCTTTTACGCGTCCGCTCGTGCTGCTGGCCTCCTTGGTTGGACTTGCGCTGTGCGTTGTATTAGAATTCGGGTTTTACTATGTTATGGAGATGGGCGCAGCGCCCGCTTCCGTGGCTGAGTTTGGGAGCTATCTGGAGTTCTACATCGCGGATGTTCTGATGCAGTGCATGTATACCGCCATCTTTGGCCTGTTGGGCATTGTTCTCTCGTGGAAAATGGTGCCCAAGAACCAGGAGATGGCCAGGGAATACCGCGAATATTCGATGTAAACTGGCATGGGCCGGGGGCAAAAGCTTCCGGCTTTTATCGTTACCGACCCCCAAAACACGCAAGTCCAGCGACGGATCGGTTCCCCTCACTTTGTCAGGCTCAGTCGCCATAGCTATGGCTATGCCTCCTTCGCCTTCCTCGCGAGGAAAACCTCCTGTTCGCTGTCTTTTGAGCGTTTTGGGGTTCGGAGACTATATCATGAACGAGATGGGAGGGTGAGATCGTTGTACGACTATGGCTTAACCCGGTTTGTCCGCGCGATCGAGGAGCGCAAGCTCAGCCTGTACGGCGCGCTGGTGCATCAGCACGGAAGGAATGTTGGAGAAGTCCACTGGGTGAACGACCAGCCGCAAAACCTATACTCGCTGTCAAAATCCTTTGCGTCCACGGCCATCGGCATCGCGGTAGAGGAGGGCCTGATCAAGCTGACCGACCGCGCGGTGGATATTCTGGCCGCCGACGAGCCCAAGGAAGTATCCGAGCGCCTTTCCAAAATGACGCTTCACGATGTTTTGATCATGGCCGGCGGACACGACCGCTCCTATCTCCTCGCGGCGGAGCGCGCACAGCTTCGGCGCAAGGATTGGGTGCGCTATTACCTTGAGCAGCCGATGGCCTTTGAGCCGGGCGAGCGGTTTGTGTACGACACGGGCAATACCTATCTGGCGTCGGCCATGCTTAAGGCCGTCGCCGGGGAGACGCTTCTCTCCTACGCGATGCCGCGCCTGTTTGAGCCGCTGGGCATCGCCCCGCCCAGGTGGGACGCCTGCCCGCGAGGCATAACGCTCGGCGGCGCGGGGCTATACCTCACTCTCCAAGATGTCGCGAAGCTGGGCCTTTTGTATTTGAACAAGGGCATGTGGAACGGCCGGCGCATCGTAAGCGAGGATTGGGTCAAGCGCGCGTCGCAAAAGCACATCGATACGTTTGACGGCCCGCCCGAGCACGACGGGCACTATGGCTATGGCTATCAGTTCTGGCGGGGCAACCACGGAACGTACCGCGGGGACGGCGCGTACGGCCAGTTTTGCATCGTGTTGCCCGAGTGGGACGCGGTGGTGACGATCCACTCGCGCGAGTACTACAATATCATGGCCATTCTCCAGGCGGTGTGGGATACGATCCTGCCCGATCTTCAGGATAATATGTAGCTTCGTCGGTTTGCATTGCGCTCGATCGCCCATGGCATTGCGGTGTCATGGGCGATTGCCGCTTCGTGAAACATCCTCTTCCTAAATAAGCTGAGGCTTCTTTGGGATGGAGAAGAACGAAAAACGCGCGCATTCGTTTTCCGCCCCATCGTTCTCAGCCCCCAAAACCGCCGCGCCGATACAGCGACGTACGAAGCAGTAAGCTGTTCAGAGGGATGTCGATTTGGGTTTCTCTGCTTGATTATTTTGTAGATTTATTTTATGGTTATAGTGAAGATAATTCATATAATATGAGGTAAGATATTTTGAAAAACATAATCATTGCGGGCGTGGGTCGAAACGGAAAAACAACATTAGCAAAAAAAATAAACGAAGAACTGAATTACTTTGTTATCAGCCTTGATAAACTTATGACCGCGTTTGGGAAAGCATATCCGCAACTAGATATTAGAATTGCGTGGAATTATGAGAAAGCCACAGCCAACATAGCGCCGTTCCTTGGTCATTATCTTGGTATGCTTTTATCCGATCATGGCTATGCTGACAATTTAAACTTGCATACGCACGCCATAAAAGGAAATAAGTTTGTGTTGGAAGGAGGGCATTATGACTTTGAGATAATATCGTCCATCCTGAAGATCTATGGAATAGAAGAACTGAAAGACAGTTTTATTCTAATTGGGTTGGTGCAAAACAATAAAACGGCTGATGAATTTTTTAACGACTTAAGGAAATACGATACGGAAGACGAATGGACATATAGTTTCAATGATGAAGAGTTGAGAGATTTTAGTGAAATGCTTCTTAGATGGAATCATAAGTTTGCTGATTATTTGTTGCATCACGGTTTTACGCTTTATGATACATCGGTGGAACGAGAGCGGGTTTTTGATAGAATCATTGATGATATTAAGTTAAAGTTGGTGTAGCAGAAGAATCGCGGACTCAAGCCTACAAAATAGGCCTCCCCGCAGTATAAGCATTTGCTGTAAGGGGCTTGGAGGCTCCCAACAAGCGAAAACGGCAAGTGTCAATACAGGTCGTGTGTTTTGGGGCAAAAAAAGCCGCCGGACAGGCTATTTGACCTTTCGCAGCGGTTGATGCAGAAAATGCTTATTTTGTGTGTTTATGTGTTTAAGAGATATTTGTTAATCCAAATTGATATGCCCTCATTATCATTTGTTTCGGTTATATAATCAGCAACCTGTTTAACTTTGTCTATAGCATTTCCCATGGCGACACTAATCCCGGCGGATTTAAGCATTTCCATGTCGTTTATATCATCTCCGAATACAATTATATCAGACAATGCTATACCAAAATATTCCGAAGCCTTTGTCAGTGCGTGTTCTTTTATGGCATTTTTGTTTAAAATCATTGCTGTGCCATCAGAAGTAACAAAGAAGTTGGTTTCTTCTGTTACACAGTCATATAATTTACTTTTATCATCGTGTTTGTCAAACTCTATTCGTATTCGTTGAACTGCATGTCTTGGTAGTTCAAAGATGGTGCATTTTATTTTTTCACCTGTCTCGTTATTCCAATTTTCTCCACTTAAATTACTATAACTCCATGGTTCATGCATGACGCCAATTTTTGAGTTTGGATAAATCTCGATTAATCTATGTATAATTTCCATAGCGTTTTCATAAGAAATCACGTTGCTTTCTATTGATGCACTTGATGTATCCCCGACACATATTTCAGCGCCGTTATAATAAGCGATAAAATCACAGGGTAGACCAAATTGGTCTGTGAAAAAAGGTCTTTTTATTACTTCCGCTTTTAATGGACGTGCCCGACCCGTGATGTAACCAATAAGCATTCCTTTATATTTACAATTTCTTATTGCTTGAATACTGTTCGGAGTAATTATTTTTTTTGATGTCAGCAAGGTATCATCCAAATCAAACAAAAGCAATTTTTTACCCATTATATCCCCCCGCTAATATAAATACTCTGTAGCGCCAGTACTTATTTAAGTAAGAATATCATAGAAAGTCTCTCTGTTCAATCTGATATTTTGGTCCTATCTTGACACCAACACATTTCCTATGCTTGTTGCTCAATGAATGCCAAGAGCGGGTAGTGTTTGCAAAGCAAACACTACCCGCTCTTGGCATGAGACATGACTTGATCATTGCCCTACAATCCACCTTACCGTACCCACGATCATGGGGAAGAGAATGACGAACGTGCACGCGCACCTTCCCTCGGCGTTCCAACTCCTCAAAAACGCCGCAGCGATTTTGAGGAAGAGGAGGGGCCACGGAGCAGACGTACCCCCGCGACATCGCAATGTTGCGGGGGTACGAAGCGCAGTGCGCCCCGACGAGTACCCCGACGGGTTTAGAATTCCGCGTTCTTGGGCGTGCGCGGGAAGGGCAGCACGTCCCTTATGTTGGAGACGCCGGTTAGATACATGATCAGACGCTCAAAGCCTATGCCATACCCGGCGTGCTTTACGCCGCCGTACTTGCGCAGTTGCAGGTACCAGTCATAGTCCGCTACCTCCATGCCCACTTCGGCGATGCGGCGCTCGAGCACATCCAGCCGCTCCTCGCGCTGGCTGCCGCCGATCAGCTCGCCGATGCCGGGCACGAGCATATCGGTGGCGGCGACGGTTTTTTCATCGTCGCTCAGGCGCATGTAGAACGCCTTGACTTCCTTGGGATAGTCGGTGACGAATACCGGGCGCTCAAACGTCTTTTCTGATAGGTAGCGCTCGTGCTCGGCCTGCAGGCCGCCGCCCCAATCGGGCTTGTATTCGAAGCTCTGCCCGCTTTTTTGAAGGATGTCGATCGCCTCTGAATAGCTTATGCGCGCAAAGTCGGAAAGCGCGGAGCCTTCAAGCCTCTCAATTAGGCCCTTGTCGACAAACGCGTTTAAGAATTCGAGCTCTTCGGCCGCATGGTCGAGCACGTAGCGGATCACCGATTTTGTCATTGCCTCGGCGAGGTTCATGTCGTCTTCCAGATCCGCAAACGCGATTTCCGGCTCAATCATCCAAAACTCCGCCGCGTGCCTTGGCGTGTTGCTGTTTTCGGCGCGAAACGTGGGGCCGAAGGTGTATACGTTGCGAAACGCCAGCGCAAACGCCTCGGCGTTGAGCTGACCGGATACCGTAAGGTGGGATTCCTTGCCGAAAAAGTCGGCGGCGTAATCCACCGCGCCTTGCGGCGTCTTGGGCGGGTTCTTAAGATCGAGCATCGTCACCCGAAACATCTCGCCCGCGCCCTCGGCATCGGAGCCGGTGATGAGCGGGGTGTGCACATACACAAAATCTCGCTCGGCGAAGAATTTGTGGATCGCGTAAGCGGCCAGCGAGCGGATGCGGAATACCGCGCTGAATAGGTTTGTTCGCGGGCGCAAATGCGCGATAGTGCGCAGATACTCTACCGTATGGCGCTTTTTTTGCAGAGGATAGTCGGTGGTGGAAAGGCCCTCGATTGTGATCTCGTCGGCCTTGAGTTCGAAGGGCTGTTTCATGCCGGGCGTGATGACAAGCTCGCCGCTCGCGCGGATGGCGCTGCCCTCGGGGAGGCGGGCGATGTCTTTGAAATTATTCAGCCGCCCCTCCTCCATGACGATCTGCAGGTTTTTGAAAAAAGTTCCGTCGTTGAGCTCAATGAAGCCGAACGCCTTGGAATCGCGAATCGTGCGAATCCATCCGCTGACCTGAATATGCGCGCCGGAGGCGGGCGTACCGGTAAACAGCGAGCGTACGGATACGGTGGCTGGTTGCATCGTCTTTCCCCCCTTTCCCGCTTGCGCAGGAGTAATAATTTACGATTATAACACCGCCCGTCGGAATACGCAATCGAGGGCTCACATATCGATAGGATGTACAACAATGCATGCCGAATGGCACGGAGAAGAATGGAAAAAAGGCGGATGCCATCCGGCATCGCCCTTGCCAAGCCCTTCCTGTGCATAAGAGCCTTTAAATTTCGATGCAAGTCCTAGCAAATAGATGAGGTGAGACGATGGGCGCGCTGATCGCCGCTTCCACGGTGCCTGGAACGCTGTATATCGACGGAAGGCCCGCCGCCGCGCTTTCGAGGCGGCCCGTGCGGACAGCCTTAGGCGAGGCCGGCGCCTATGTATTGTTTGCCCCGCACGAGGATGGCTATGTGCCCGTGGCGCGGGAAATCCGCATTGGAGAAGATGCGATGCCCGAAGGCGTGGGCGGCCTTGATGCCGTGGTATGGCCGGGCGGCACGCTAGAGGTGTATTTCCGGCCGATGCGCGCGCATGTGCCGCACATTGCCGCGACGGCGCCGTTTGCGGATGGCTCCGCTCGCCTTTTGAAGGGCGACAGGGTTTTGCTGGATGTGGACGGCATGCTGTTTCCGGTGGGGGACGGCCCGGGCTGCGGCCTGCGCGAGTTGCCCGGGGGTTGGCTGGCGGCATTTGCGCAAGAAGAGCAGGGCGAATCGCTGCTGATCGTCGCGCCGGGCGTTGCAGGGCCCGAGAGCATGCTCAGGGTATCGGGCGAGCAGGTGATGCTCTCGCAGGACGGCCTGCGCGTGCGCGTGCAGGAATACGAGCTGCCCGGAGCGGCACACCGATCCGTGCGGGAATATCGGCGCGAGGACGACGGCTTTGAGGCGCTTGCCGCCAACGTAATTCCCAGCCCCGAGGCGGCCGCTTCGCCTAGAGACGCTGCGCGCGCGTTGACGGCGGCCATTCTCTTAGGCGCGTATGACGATGCGCTGGCGATGCTCACGCCCTCGCTGCGCTCGGTGGTGGATAGCCGCACGCTCGCTGATTTTTTCGGCCCGTTCGACGGCTATACCGACGCGCGCCACGCCACGCCCCCGCCCGGGCTCGAGCTGCTCGCGCTGCTAAGACCCGTGGGCGGCATGCACGTTGCGCGGCTCATGGCCTTTGAAGTGGTCAAGACGCAGGGTGGGTTGCGCATAGAAAATGTGAAGGCGTGGGAATAAGCGCCGCGCGGCGGTTTGAAGAATTGATGTGACGGGATGCCCGATTGCGGGCATCCCGTCACTCCTTTTGTTTCCCGGTTATGTTTTGATTGTTTTGTGTTGCGATGCGCCCTATAATGGCGGTGTGGATAAGCCGTTCAGCACACATCATACGGGGAGGATTCCAATGAAAAAAATTAATGTCGCCATCGTTGGGTTGGGGTTTGGAGGGGCGTTCGTCGAGATCTATCAGTCCCATCCCAATGTGGAAACTGTCGGCATTTATGATGTGAACAGAGAACTGACGCAAGCAGTATCAAGCGCATATGGGATACGCAAAATTTACGACAATTTTGAATCCATACTAAAGGACGATTCGGTGGATGCGGTCCATCTCGTAACGCCTATACCGCTGCATGAAGAGCAGACGATTGAGGTTTTACATGCGGGGAAGCATTGCGCGTGCACGGTTCCGATGGCGATATCGCTGGATGGGATCGACAAGATTACTAAGGCCGTTAGAAAGTCCGGCAAAAATTATATGATGATGGAGACGACGCTATATACATATCAGTTTTTCTATGTTAAACAAATGATTGAAAGTGGGAAACTTGGGAAAATACAGTTTATGAGAGGGTCGCATTATCAGGATATGGCAAATTGGCCTGACTATTGGATGGGACTGCCGCCAATGTACTATGGCACACATGCAATAGCGCCGATGGTCGCATTGAGTAGTTCGAGAATATGCCGCGTGAACGGCTTTGGTTCGGGAACGATGGATGAGGAGCTTGCGCAAAAATATAACAATCCATACCCGGTTGAGTGCGCAGTGTTTGAGTTTGAAAACGGCCTGAAAGGCGAAGCTACGAGATCGTTGTTTGAGACTGCGCGGGCATATCAGGAGGGATTTTTTGTTTATGGAAGCGATGCATGCTTTGAATGGGGTTTTTGCGATCATGATGATCCTTACGTAACCACCGCGTTTTCGGCAGAGAGCGGCAAAAGGGGCGGTACTTCCAAAGTCGAAGTGGTGCAAATGCCCAACTACCACCAGCATCTGCCGCGAGAGATACAAAAATTCACCGTAGGCAGCAACTACGATCCGCTGAATCCGCAAATTTCATTGATGAAAGGAGCCGGGGCGGGTCATCACGGCTCGCATCCCCATTTGGTGAACGAATACGTTAGCAGCATTGTGGAAGGCAGAAAGCCTTGGATTGACGAAGTGCTCGGCGGGAATATCACTGCCGCGGGGATATGCGCGCACGAATCCGCGATGAATCGTGGCGCGGCGATTGGCGTGCCGGTATTTTGATGCCGCGAGCATTTCCTCTTTATGCCGCACCAACGCAAAGGCCTCCCCGGTGCGCGGGGAGGCCTTTGCGCATTGCGTGCCAAGCGTTCTACTCGAAGCGGTACGTCACAAAAGCAAACTTCTCGCCGTCGGGCGACCAGGAGTTGACGTTCATCGTGCCCTGCCCGCCGAAAGCCTTAAAAAGCGTCGTAAGCCCGCTGCCGTCGGCGTTCATTAGGCGGATTTCGATGTTCTTGTTCGCCGGGTGGTCGCCCGGCGCCACGTCGTCCTTGTAGTAGGCGACAAACACCACCTTTTCGTTGTCCGGTGAGATGTGCGGAAACCAGCTGTTTCTATCGTCCGAAAACGTCATCTGCGTCTGCTGCGAGCCGTCCGCCCTCATGCGGAACGCCTGCATAAGGCCGGCGCGCACGGAGTTGAACCAGATGTATTTTCCGTCGGGCGAGTATTCGGGGCCGTCGTCAAGGCCCGGCGCGTCGGTCAGGCGGGTTTCCTCGCCGCCTTGTACGGGAATCGTGTATACATCGTAGTTGCCATTCCGATCGGCGCAGTACGCGAGCGTCTTGCCGTCGGGGGAGATGCCGTGCAAATAGCTGGGCGAAAGCTCGGTCACCAGCCGCGGCGTGCCGCCTTCTATGGGCAGCGTCCACACGCGGGATGCGCGCACATCCGGCGAGGAGGCGCTGATCGCCAGCAATTTACCGTCGGCGGAGATCACGTGGTCGTTGTTGCAGCGGCAGTCCCCGGTGTCGATCCTTAAGCTTTCTTTGCTCGCCAAATCGAAGGAGTAGATTCCGCCCGCGCTGTTGTATACCAGCCGCTTCCCGTCCGGCGTCCAGTTCGGGGCCTCGATGTGCTCGGAAAATTCTTTAAGAATCGTGCGCGTGCGCGTGGTGAGGTCGTAGCATTCCAGCACGCTGATCATGCTTTTGTCCGCCATGCTTACCCTCCTTATGCCTTAGGCTTGATGTTCAGGTTGACGCCCAGGGTGTCCTCGGCGTCAACGATCGTCCAACTGGAGCCGGGATAGTAGCCGATCGTGCGCATGTTGTAGCCCATCTCTTCCAGTTCGTCGATCACCGCGTCGCGCTTTTCGCCCACGCAAAAGCCCAGGTGGTGCACGCCGTTGCCGTGCTTATCTAAAAATTCGCGGAAGGTGGAGTCGTGCTCGTCCGGCTCGTGCAGCTCGATTACGAAATTGCCCGCGTTGATGACCGCGAACTTTAGGCCGTAGTAGGCGGGCTTGCCGCGATAGGTGAGGTTCGGGTTTTCCTTGGGCGGATTGTCGCGGATTTCCGGCTTGGGAACGCCGAAAAACTCGGCCCACGTTTCCGCGGCCTTTTCGATATCCTCCACCACGAGCGCGACTTGAATGAATCCCTGAAAATCGATGGTGTTTTTCATGGCGCACCTCCGGGATTTTTTGGTACTATGAATTGATTCTGTTATGATAGCACCTTGCGTTCGCAAAGTAAACGCCGGGTCGGCATAGCGTTTGACCAGCCCTGCTCTTGAGATTTCTACAAAAAAGCAGGAAGAAATATCGGACGGCAATGCTCTTCTGACTTATTCCTATTTGGGTAAGTAGCTGATATAGATTATGCTTATAATAAACGCAATTCTCCGGGCTTTTAAACTTCCTCGAATAATTCGTTAATGTAAGTAAATAATCCCCATGTTGTGAATGTTTCCTCGTCAATCATGCGGTTAATTTCATCGCCGCTTGCCCACATTGCTCCGCAGGTTTCATCAGGAGCAAGGGTCACGGTTGATATATCAACATTTTGCCGGAACAGCCATATATCAGCTAAACAATGGTTACAAATACATTTCCGCATTTGATGTTTAATCATTCGCCCGTTCTGTGGTTCGAGAATAATGCCTAATTCTTCATTCGTTTCTTTTAATGCAGTAGTCAAACTGTCATCTCCGGCAACCGCGTTTCCACCCGTGCATTCCCAAACATTAGGGAACGACTTATTTGACGATCTTTGCGAAATAAGGTATTCGCCGTTGTCGTTCTCAATCCATACATTAACCGAAAGATGGTATTCGCCTTTGCCCATGGGCTTGCCTCGCTCGTGAAGGCGACCTGTCGCCTTGCCGTTTTCGTCAAGAATAGCCCAAAGTTCAGCCAAGCTTGTTCCCCCGTTCGCATAACACCATATTCACAATATAAATTGTTTTCATCTCTTATGTTTTGATTATGCACGCATATTTGGAAAAGCGCGTACTAGGCGTGCTGCAGACTGTCAAAAAAGCCTCGTGCCCTGCGTGATCTGGGAGGTTTGGAGGGCAGGGCGCTCCAAGTGCAATCGCCCGTCGGCGGCCGGAGCCGGGCGCGCGCAGTGCGCGATGAAGCCCGGCGGAAGGCCCGTAAAAACGGCAAAATGTGCGGCAAGCGCGCGGCTAAAATCGCGTTTTTGCTGACCGTGCGTCGTATGTTCCTCGTCGTGCTTCCTCGGCGGGGGGCTCACGGGGGGGGTACGCGTACCACCCGTGCCGTGAAACGGCGTGCCGCCAGATCATAAAAGCGCCGCAGCACTTTTTTGACAGGTTGTGCGCGCTATACGCCCTGCCCGTCCCCCGATAGTAGTTTATCGACAAACGCCATTTCCAGAGCAAAAGCCTCGTTCCACGCGCTTTCGTTGTGCAGCTCGTGGCGCATGCCGGGAAATTCGCGGTATTCGCACAGCGCACCCGCCCCGGCGGCAAAATCTCGCGAGCCCAACGGATCGCAGATCGAATCGCCCCCTCCGTGTACCAGCAACAGCGGCACGGAAAGCTCGCCCGCGTGGGCCAGCGAGTGGATTCCAGCGCGGTGCGCGCCCAGGGCCATGCTCAGCGATATCTTACTATGCACGAGCGGGTCTCGGGCATACGCATTGCTTTTTTCAGGATCTGAGCACAGGCCGGCGGCGTCCAGCCCATTGTCGATGGTTAAGCCCGGGGCCATGAAGGCCAATGCGGGGAGCAAGGCGGCCGTGGCGCCGGATATGGGGCGCACGAGCCTGAGCCAGGGGCTGGATACGATGCCTCCGATCACCGGCAGGGGCTGCGTCAGCAGCAAATGGATCGCCAAACCGCCGCCGAAGCTGTGGCCGAACAAAATTAAAGGCGCGCCATCCTGCGCTGAAGCGGCCAAAAACTCCAGCGCGTCCTGTATGATTTTTGCGTACGGAGCATCGCCCCGTTTGCCGGGCGACAGCCCGTGGCCGCGATAGTCCAGCATGCGCAGGGACAAACCGCGGCTATTGAACGCCTCGCCGACGGCGGCATAGCGCCCGGCGTACTCGCCCAGACCATGCAGCCCACATACGACGGCTCGCGGCGAAGGCGCCTCAAAGCGCGTCAGGTGAAGCTCCACCCCATCCGACATGCGCATGGTATCTTCGTGGCGCATAACACATCACATCCTCATCGTCGCGGACTTCGTATCGCTCCTCGTCGGGGCGCACTGCGCTCCTCCTCTTCCTCAAAACCGCTGAGGCGATTTTACGGAGTGGCAAGCTGCGACGAAGAAAGAAACGGGGCAACTCGTCGTCGCGGACTGCGCATCGCCCCCCTCTTCCTTCGAATCGCTGTGGCGTTTTGAAGGAGTACGTCGCGTCGGGGCAAAAAACGGGAGCGCGCGCTCCTCATCCCTCTTACTCCCACTCCCAAAGAAACCTCAGTTTCTTTGGGAAGAGGAGATTCCACGGAGCGGACATTCCCATATGGCATCGCAATGCCGTATGGGAATAAAGCACAGTGCGAATCGACGAGTTAGATGCCTAGCGCATCCGAGATCGCTTCGGCAATTGCCGCAATCGCCGCGTCTTCGTCTTTGCCGTCGGCCGTCAAACGCACGGTGCTGGAAATCTCTCCTAGCGATACCATGCCCATTACGGATTTTGCGTTGACCGTTTTACTGCCAATGTTAATGAGCACGCTCGCGCCATACTTGGTCGCGATGCGCACGATTCCGCTCGCCGCCTGCGCCGATATGCGCCCGCCCCTTCCGACGGGTAGTTCCTTAGTGGTCATACTTGACCCTCCCCTTCCTGTTCCCCTTGCCTATATTCGGCCGCCATCGTCTGCAGCCTGCGGAGCCTGTGGTTTACGCCGCTCTTACCCAGCGGCGTCATGAACAGAGCGCCAAGTTCTTCCAACGTTGCCTCTGGGTGCGCTAGGCGAAGCTCCGCCGCTTCTTTAAGTGCCGGAGATAATCTTTTGAACGCATCGCGTCGCTCCAGCTCCTCTATTGCGGCAATTTGCCGGTAGGCCGCTGCGGTCGCCTTGTCTACATTTGCGCTTTCACAGTTGACTTGCCGGTTCACTTTGTTGCGCAGTTCCTTCACGACTCGAACGTTTTCCAGTTCCAGCAGCGCTTCCACCGCGCCCATCATCGCCAGCGCATCGGAAATGCGCTCGGCATCCTTCAGGTACACGATGCTGCGTTCTTTGCGCGTAGCCACGCCGGATTCGATGCCCTCCCTAGTGAGCATGGCGCGTAGCTGCTTAGCGCAAGATGCCCGCGCAAAGCTCCATTCGAGATGATAGCCCTTTTCAGGAGCGCCCAACGTGCCGCTCAGTAAAAACGCGCCGCGCGCGAAAGCCCTTCGGCAGCAGGATTTCGCGGCCAGTCCGGGCGGTAGATCCGCCTCTATGCCCAGTGCGTTAAGCCCCGAGGCGTTAAGCGCATCCGCCGCATCCTTGCCCTTGAGCGTAACGCGAAAGGTTTCGCCGCCGAGCGCGGCGCTTCTGTGCGCGCTGAGCTCCGATTGCGCGCAAAATGCCCGTCGAAATAAGGAAAGTGCGCGGTGCGCGATCGGGGCCTGGTCGCTCTCTATGTGAACTGATTGCCTGCCGCCTCCGGCAAGGGAGAGCACCCCGCCCGCGTTGAGCATGCCCGCGGCCTCGGCCAGCGCACAACAGGCATCGCCATAGGGAAGACGCGCGATTTCCGCGCGCGCCCGGGATGCGTAGGACACCACGCTCCCCCCTTATCATAAAACGATTCAACGATCATCCGCATGCCTGAGCGGGCGACTGGCGCGGGTTTTCATCGGCGGGCGCTACGGCTTATCCCGATGGCTTACCGATACCGCATAGCCCATCGTCGCGATGGCGCGGGCGATGTCTTGCGCGAGCAATACCGACCGATGTTGCCCTCCCGTGCAGCCCACGGCAACGACCAGGCGGCTCTTACCTTCGCGGCGATAAAGTGGCAGCAAAAAGTCGAGCAGATCGGTGGTTTTCGCGAGAAAAATGTCGGTTTCCGGAAATGAGTGTACATAATCGATGACGGGTTGATCCAAGCCCGTCATCGGGCGCATCTCCGGAATATAGAACGGGTTGGGAAGAAAGCGAACATCCAACACTAGGTCGGCGTCCTGCGGCATGCCGCGCTTGAAGCCGAAGGACAAAAGCGTAACCCGCAAAATGTCTTCGTGCTCGCCCGCGAACAGGCGCACCATCGTCTCGCGCAGTTCCCGCGTAAGCATCTTCGTGGTGTCGATCACCCGGTCGGCGGCGGCCCTTAAAGGGGCAAGAGCCTCCCGCTCGCGCTCAATCGTCCTGGCGATGAGCTCGTTGCTGCCGTATGGATGTGCCCTGCGCGTTTCGTTGTAGCGGCGCACGAGCTCCTCGTCAGTTGCATCCAAAAACACGATTTCATAGGCGATATGCTGCGTGCGCATCTCTTCAAGCGCGCTCTCGATGCCCCCGAAGAACACGCCGCCGCGAATATCCACCACTACCGCCACGCGCTCAATCGTGCTTTCGGCCTTGAGGCACAGCTGCGCCATGGGAAGCAGGAGCGCCGGGGGAAGATTATCCACACAATAAAAACCCGCGTCTTCCAGCGCGTGCAACGCCTGCGTCTTTCCCGCGCCGGACAGGCCCGTCAGCACCACAAAGCGCATCGCCTTGCCTCCTTTGTACAGCCGCTAAAACAATCGCCGGGCGATTGCTTCGCATAGCAAATTATCCGTCTTTTATATCTTCTCCCAGGACGCGAATTTCCGTTTCCAGCCATATTCCAAAGCGTGCGTGTACCGCTTCGCGCACGAGCTCGATCAACGCAAGCACATCTGCGGCGGTAGCGCCGCCGGTGTTTACGATGAACCCTGCATGCTTTTGAGAAACCTGTGCTCCGCCCACCGAGAGGCCCTTAAGGCCCGCATCGTCGATCAGCTTTGCCGCATAGGCGCCCTCAGGGCGCTTGAACACCGAGCCCGCGCTGGGAAGGTTTAGGGGCTGGCTGGCCGTGCGGCGCGCGGTGAAATCTTCCATGCGGCGCCCGATGGCCTTGGGGTCGTCGGGGGTAAGCGCGAATCGCGCCTCTACCGCCGCCATGCCGCTTTGCGAAAGCGCGCATGAACGGTAGCCGAAGGCAAGGTCGTCTCGAGCAAGAGAGATGCATTCTCCCATGCGCGTTACGGCATCGACCGATTCGACCGCCTGCGCGATCTCTCCGCCGTACGCGCCGGCGTTCATCGCCAGCGCACCGCCCACGTTGCCGGGTATGCCGGCTAAGCACTCCAGCCCCGAAAGCCCGGCATCCCTCGCCGCCAGTGCCGTTTTACGCATCGACGCGCCGGCTTGGGCGACGATGGTATTTCCTCGTACGGAAATTTCGCGCATTCCTTCTCCGACGGCGATGACCAGGCCGCGGATGCCGCCGTCCCGCACCAGAAGGTTTGAGCCGTTGCCGATCACAAGCGCGGTTTCTCCCGCGCGCACAGCCGCTTTCATCGCCTGCGCGATGTCGGAGGCACTATGCGCGATCAGCAAAAAATCAGCGGGGCCGCCGATTAGAAACGTGGTGCGTCGCGCCATCGGCTCGCCTGCGCGCACGTCAAGGTTCGTAAGTACTTGGGCCCAATCCGTCAAAGTAAACTCTCCTTGTCGCGAAAATAGCGCGGCGCCTGAGGCCGGTTTACTGCATTTGTCTCCCGACGACGGCGCGCTCATTTTCATTCTTAGTGTAACGGATTTGGCAAGGTTGTCAAGGCATTCCTTCATGGGAAGGGCTTGCCGCTTTAGGCTCCTGTGCGCTTTGAAAACCACCCTTCTCCCAGCCAAGAGAGCGAAGGTATGCGCTCGCCGCATCGATCCCTTTGCCGGCGGAGGATATGGCGCGGCTTTGCTCAAACACATTGGGGACGACGACATCGCCCGCCAGAGATTCTTCAATTTGGCATAGGCCCGGCGCTTGCGCATAGAGCGGCTCCCCGGCGGTAACGGGCATAAGCCCCATGCGGGGAAGTTCGCCGCGCGCCTTGTCGCCAAGAAACGTTACGAGCAGCTCGGCCGCGGCTGCCGAGCGCCCGGCGCTGTCCTCAGAGGCAGCCCTGCCCGCCCGCTCGGGCCTGACGACGCCGGCCAGCAGCAAAAGGTCGGTATATGCGGGGCCCTCGCAGGGGAGCGCCTCCCAGTCGCCTATCCTGCCGCCCGACGACAACGCCTGGAGGCGGGCGATTTCATAGGGCGTCGCCACATAGCACGCGTACTTTTTTTCAAGCGCAAAATCGGGCCACGCGAATTCTCGCCGGATCGTACCGATGTTTGCGGGTAACGCGGAAGGATCATCCAAAATAGCGCCGCCGGTCAACGCAATCAGGCCGGCCAGGGGATATTGCGTGTCGGCCGCGGCGCACTGCACCGCGTTCTTTTTGCCACTCAGCGCACTTAGGCATTCTTCCCAGCCGTTCCACTGCGCACCGGAGGTAAGCGTATTCTCGTGCGCCACCGCGATATAGCCTCCCACGGCGACGGGCAGCGCATACGCCTGGCCGCCTAGCGAGGCGGCGGCGAGATATTCCGGTCGCACCGCGTCAATGTTGCCCTCCAGCGGCATCAGCCAATCGTGCGGATCGTCAAGGGCGCCCGCGCCAAAGAGTACGACATCGGGAGCGGCGCCGGCCGCCAGCGCCTCGCGCAGCGCATAGGGCCGCATTTCCCGAATGGACACGAGCACGCCCGGATACGCCTTCTCAAAGTATTTTGCCACGGCGTTCGCATAAGAAATAAGGCCGCTGCCCACGTTGAACGTAGGCGCGATGCCCAGAGAAAGCACGCCCTCCCACGGGCCGCGTTCGCGCCTAAGATGCTCGGGTGTCGTTAGTGGGCGCAGCGCCGCAAATGCCGGCGCGCCGACGACGAGCGCGACGAGCAAAGCCGCCAGCAGCACCCGCGCCATGTTCTTTTTCATCGGCGGTCCCCCCCATCCATCGTATGGAAAAAGACCGCGGGTTATGTTCCGCGGCTCAGCGCGATGACAAACTGCGGTTTGTCATTGCGACATGCAAGTGCTTGAGGTGGCTCATGCATGCCGGATGGATTGGAAACAGCGGAGGATGAAGCAATCCGGCATCGCGCAAGACGGCGCTTCGGAAAAGTCTCTCGCTTACGCTCACCACGTCTTGCGTCATTTTCGACCGGACTTGCATACCGGCCGGCATGAGCCTGCGGCCGTACAACCTTGCAGTTCGCAAGTACCCGTGGCAATCTTCTAACGCAGATTGCCACGGGTCGCTACTCCACCCCACCAAACCTTCGGTTTGTCGAGGACCCCGGCTGGCTTTGCGCCGTGCTGATTTGCGCCTTTGGCGCGCACGGCTCCGGCCGCCCTCCGGCTCTTTTTATGCGAAGGCCCGACACCAAGCCCGTGCAGTGCACGCAAGCAGCCAGGGGCAGAGCCGGTGAGCGACCTGCGGTAGCCGACTTTGAGAGGCTGGCACAGGTATCCGCCAACTGAGGCAGGCCCCGCGCCCCGGGAAGAACCGCATAATGCAGAACCTCTTCCGTTTCCTGAACCTTTCTTTTTCTTTGTTTACTTTCTCATCAGCCTGGGCCGCGGTTTTATGGATTTATGGCGGGTATCGCCGAAGGGGATATTACGATATGCGCTCTAAATTGCCCCTCAGCAGCCTCTCATTCAGTTCCCATAATCCTGTTCGGTAAACAACCCGGCCGCATCCTCGAAGGAAAGCCATTGTATACGATCGTGTTGCTCCGAAACCTTAATGGTACCGGCGCACATCGCAAAAAAACGCACAGGCACCACGACGACATCGTCGCCCCATTGCGCGGCGTGGGCGCCGAAGACGGCGGCGGGCACATAACCCATGCAGGTAAGCCCATACAACGCAGCGCCGCCACAGACCCCCGCTTCGTAGGCGGCCACGCGCAAAGCGGCCTGCTTGGGGGTTTCATCGTCCCTCACGCCGCCGGACGCCCCTGAAAAATACGAGCGTCGTCGGATCTTTGCATGACGGCATATTCATACCGGTTTTCTTCGCCTTTTCTGAAGAAATAAATATGGACGTTTTCGGCGCGTCTGATCATGGCTTATCACGCCTCCCCATGCTGACTCGTGCGCTGGTTTAACAGAGCCTGCTCAGCGCCTCTTCCAAGGTCGGCACAAAAAATATGGCGCTCCCTTGGTTGCTTTCGTAGATGAAATCGCCAAGGCTCTTGCTGTCCTTCGTATAGGCGGAAATATCGCCCCAAATCGCCGCGCGCATGTGGTAGTTTGTAAATTTTTGAAGGATCTCTCCCGCAAGGCCGGTGCGTAGCTGGAAAAATTCCGGCGCAATATCCGCCGCGCAAAGCACCAGGGCGGTATGGCCTGCGAACATCGCATCGCCCAAGAGATCCATCGCGTCGGCTACTGCGTCGATGCGATGCTCCGTTACGACCGCTATGCTTCCGTTTTTACCCTCGATGATATCCATGTGCATGGCCGATTATCCCTTCCTTTCTATCATTGCCATTTGATCGCCGTCGAAATCGGCATTATAGTCTACCAACTTCAAAAGCGAAACGACGAGCGAGAGATTTTATCGCAGGGCAAGGAGGTGAAAGGAGGCGACCCTTCGGGATGCGCCTTCGGCGTGAAATACCTTAAGCTACGCAGACCTATGCTCGACGCCGCCATACGGTAAAAGATTCGCTCGCATGCTCCGGTTTCGGGGATGCTTGAATATAAAGATTTATAAAGAAAATGCCCGTTTCCGGGCATTGATGGATTCCGTGTCCGGATGCGCCCGCGCTATGCCCCGCCGTCTACCAGAAGGTCGACGATTTGGCCCATCTGGGCGATATCGCAAACCGTGCCGTGCAAGACGGGCAGCGTGCGCAAATCGCGAAGAGGCGCGGGCATAGGGATGCCCGTCAACTGTTCGAGCCTATCCGCGCACGCAAACTCGCTCTCGGGCGTTTCGCCCTCGATCGCCCCGAGTACATCGCGCGAAAATTTATATGGACTGGCGGTGGCGACGAGCACCGTAGGCGTATGGTCGCCGGTGGAAGCGCGGTAATCGTCGTATACGGCGCGCGCAACGGCGGTATGCGTGTCGAGCAGGTAGTGCTCCTCGCGCCACACCTTTTCGATGGTGGCCGCGACGCGCCCATCGTCGGCCCAACCGGCGGAAAATGCCTCTTGCATCTTGCGCACGCGTTCCCCGCCGATGCTGTAGCCGCCATTTTGCCGAAGCGAAGACATCCAGCGGCGCACGAGAGCCTCATCCCGGTCGCACAGGTCGAACAGCAGGCGCTCCAGGTTGGAGGAGATAAGAATATCCATCGAGGGCGAGGTGGTTAAGTGAAATTCGCGCTTGGTGCTGTAGTAACCCGACTGGATAAAATCGGTAAGCACGTTGTTGCGGTTACTGGCGCAAATGAGCTTATGCACGGGCAGGCCCATCTCCATCGCATACCACGCCGCGAGGATGTTGCCGAAGTTGCCGGTGGGCACCGCGAAATTGACCTTGTCGCCGGGCCGTATGGCCTCCGAGGCGATGAGATCGGCGTAGGCCGAAAAATAATAAGCCACCTGCGGTACCAGCCGCCCGAAGTTGATGGAATTTGCGCTGGAGAGGATGCGCCCCCGTGCGGCCTGCCGGGCGATGAATGCGTCGCTGCCGAACAACTGCTTAACGCCCGTCTGCGTGTCGTCAAAGTTGCCGTGCACCGCAGCTACGTAGACATTTGCGCCCGTCTGCGTGGCCATTTGCAGGCGTTGCGCCTCGGAAACGCCTCCGTCGGGATAGAAGACCAGCACGCGTGTGCCGGGCACATCCGCAAAGCCCGCCAAGGCCGCCTTACCGGTATCTCCGGATGTCGCCACGAGGATCATGATCTCCTCATCCACGCCCTGCTTTTTTCGTGCCAGCGTCAAAAGATGCGGCAAAAGCTGCAGCGCCATGTCTTTAAATGCGCTGGTCGGCCCGTGAAACAGCTCGAGCATGTGGCAGGTGGGCAGCGTTACAAGTGGCGCGGGATGCCCGCCAAAGTGATCATAAGCGGCAGCGACGCAGGCTAAGAGCTCGTCCTTGGTATAATCGGCAAGGTACGGCTCCAGCACGTCGACAGCCCTCTTTTGATACGGAACGGAAGCCATAGCCGCAATTTCCTGGGTGGAGAAGGCAGGGTATTCTTCAGGCACAAAAAGCCCCCCGCCCGGCGCGATGCCCTTGAGAAAGGCCTGCGCGGCGGTGGCGGTAACGTTATGGTCTCTCGTGCTTATAAGACGCATGCTCCGCACTCCCGCTTAAATGATATACGGCTTGATAAAGTCAGGAGCCGCGTCGGGTTCGCCGCTTACGGAGATGACCACCGTGACGTTGTGCTTTTCCGCCATGTCGTCCAGGCGCTTGAAAAGCTCGCTAAGGTCGGCGAGATCCGCCTTGACGAGCCTTAGGAACCCGTCGATGTACAGGCAGGACATATCGTAGTTTGACGAGATGATCCCGCACAGGAAGCCCAGGAACATGTCGGGGCTGGATACGGAGTACTCCGTTGCGTTGACAAAGCGAATCGCGTGGTGCAAGTCGAACATATAGCGGTTATCGTCGTCGATGAACACGAGCGCTCCATCGTTCTCCTTGCTGGCTACGTTGGCCATATCGATGATCCGTTTGGTCTTGCCGGAACCCTTCCTTCCATAAATAACCCGAATCATTGTGATGCGCCTCCTTCCAGTCTGTGAAGATATTATAACCGAAATGAGCGCCAGCGCCAAGCCCCGCGTGATCCGACGAGTGTGTAACGCGGCACTTTTACCCGGCCTGCGCCAGGGAAATGCGGCAAGGCGCCCTTCGCGCTTCGCCGTCCGGCCCGCAGGGCCTTTCCTACTCGGTTGTACGAAAGCGACCGTTTGGGGGCCGTTGCCCTGGGCCTGTTCACAGCGCGCATTCTGTGGTAGGATACAAAAGATAGGGGAGGGAAAGCCGTTGTCCACATCAAAAAAAATGATGCTCAGGGCGAATATCCTATATGCGATTACGACGTACGGCCTCTTCGCGTTGATGCTTATCATCAGCGTTATCTCCGCGATGCTGGCCCTCGCGGGCAACCTTCGTTTTCTAAGCCCCTACACGGCTTCCTACAACATCGTGATGGTGGTTGCCGAGGCCGTGCCGACGGTGCTCCCCGGCGCGATCATGCTTTTGACCCGCTCGGGAAGGCCCATGCTCAAAACCATGCGTCTAGGCATCCGGCCTTCGGTGCTGCTCGCGATTCCCACCGCCGCCGTGGGCTATATTTTCATATTGGGCATTACGTCGATTTGGACGGGCCTCCTTACTTCTATGGGCCTTGGTATGGAGCCCAGCGCGAGCGTTCCCCAGGGCGGCGTTCAGCTCGCAAGCTCGCTGGCGGTGATCGCCCTTTGCCCCGCGTTGTGCGAAGAGTTTTTATTTCGCGGGCTTATGCTGCCCGCGTATGAGCGATACTTTAAAAGCCCCGTCGCCGCAGTGGCTCTCACGGGCCTTGTGTTCGGGCTTATGCACGGCCAGGTGACGGGGGCGCCGGGGCATATCTTGCTGGGCCTTTTGTTTGGCGCCGTCGTAGTGCTCAGCGATTCGATCTGGGCGGGCGTGATTTTCCACTTCGTCAACAACGCGGTTGCGATGCTTTTGGCCTATGCGGCTACCGGATTTCAGCAAAACTTTGGCATGTCCGCCGCGCAGGAGGCCGTCGGTTCCCAGCCCTTTGTGATGATGATGGGCGGAGGCGTATATGCGCTCGTCGGCGCGGCGGGCCTGGCCGGCTGCCTGGCGATATACTATGCTTGCTATAAGCGCGGCGCGCGCAAAAGGGTTTCTGCGCCGGAAGTGATCCTCCCCGAGGAGCTTGCCGCCCTTAATCTTTCCGCCAAGCAGCCGGGAAGGTTCCTTTGCTGGCTACCGCTGCTTTTATCGGCGCCGATCGCCGTTACGAAATATGTATTGAGCTTTGCCACTATGTTGATGGGGGTCTTCCTGCCGTGATGGGGAAGGCCCTTTTGCTGTGCGTGGGCAAGCTTAACGAACCCTACTTGCGCGAGGGCTGTGCAGAATACCAAAAGCGGCTTTCGCGCTATTTGAAGCTTTCGGTGGACGAGCTGCGCGACCGGCCGGATTCCATACCGGACGCGCGGGCGCTCCAGGAAGAAGCCCAGGAGCTTTTGCGCCGCGTTATGCCGGAGGATTACCTTATTGCGCTGGCGATCGGCGGGGATTCGCCGGATTCCCCCGCCCTTTCGCGCGGCCTCGTCAAGACGCTTTCTTCAGGCAAGCGGATCGTGTTTGCCATCGGGTCGTCCCGCGGGCTTTCGGATCGCCTGCTTGAGCGCGCGAACGAAAAGCTTTCGCTCTCGCCGATGACCTTTCCACATGGGTTGGCGCGGCTTATGCTGCTTGAACAACTGTATAGGGCCTGCCGGATCGCCTTGGGAGAGGCATATCACAAATGATCCGTCGTAGAGTGCGTGCGGCCGAAGGGAGCAATTTTATTGGATACGTCGTCGAAATTCACGGGCAAGGCGGATGTGTATGCGAAATATCGCCCCGCTTACCCCGACGAGTGCATTCGCTATTTGGCGGACGGCGCGGGCCTCAGGGGCGCGGTCGTAGCCGATATAGGAGCGGGAACGGGCATTTTCACCCGCCTCATTGCGCGCGTCGCACAATCGGTATACGCCGTGGAGCCTAACCCCGATATGATCAGGATGTGTATAGAGCAAGGTGCGGGGTATGAAAATATAGAGTATCGCTCAGCCGCGGCGGAACAGACCGGCCTTCCCAACGCGAGCGTTCATTCGATTACCGTCGCCCAGGCGTTTCATTGGTTGGACGCTGCGCGCTTTCGGGCGGAGGCGGCGCGGATTTTACGCACGGGCGGCAAGGTTTTTATTATCTACAACACCCGTGCGAAGGACAACGCCTTTGCCCGGGAGTACGGCGAGTTGTGTGCGGCGCTGTGCCCGGGTTTTCACGGCTTCGAGGGAGGCTTTGGCCGCGCGGTCGGCGCGCTTCATCATTTTTTTGCGGAAGGCCGCTACGAAGAGCGGATCTTTCCCAACGACTTAACGCTCACCTTCGAAGAGTTCCTGGGCCGCAGCCTGTCGTCGTCCTACGCGCCGAGGGAGGGCGACGCCCAGCACGCCGCCTTCGTTTTAGGGCTGAAGGCATTGTTTTCTAGGCATGCTTTACAAGGCGCGCTGTTGATGCCCAATACAACGCGGATCTATATGGGGCGCGTATGATCGGGCGTCATGCGATGAGAACCTAAATCCGCCGGGGATTCTCATGCGGCATTTCTATACGGAACTTCCGCTATTTTTTAGCGAAGCTCAATATATGGCATAAGGGGAGGAAATAAATGGAATCGGCAATTCTCAAGCTCCTGGAGGGGGCGGCACAGTTTACGGCGCCGGGCGGATGGCGCTATATCGTTATGATCCTGGTGGGTCTTGTGCTGATCGCGTTGGCCATTGTGAAAAAGTACGAGCCGCTGCTGCTTTTGCCGATCGGTTTTGGCTGCATTCTATGCAATATACCGCTCTCGCATGCGGTGGGCGAAGAGGGCTTTCTCACGGTTTTGTATAGCGCCGGCATCGCCAACGAGCTTTTTCCGGTTTTGCTGTTTATCGGCATCGGCGCGATGATCGACTTTAATCCCCTGTTCACCCAGCCCGTCACGCTTTTCTTCGGCGCGGCGGCGCAATTTGGCATCTTTATGGCGATGCTGCTGGCGGTATGTTGCAACTTCTTCCTGCCCGAGCCCTTTTCGATGCAGGAAGCCGCCGCAATTGGCATCATCGGCGCGGCGGACGGCCCAAGCGCTATTTTTGTCGGCCAGCTGTTCGCCCCGAAATATATCGGTTCCATCATGGTGGCGGCATACAGTTATATGTCGCTCGTGCCCATCATACAGCCGCCGGTCGTCAAGGCGCTCACCACCCGCAAGGAGCGCAGAATCCGCATGGGCGCGGAGTACGGGAAAAAGGCTCCGACGTATGTACGCATCCTGTTCCCCATCATCGTAACGCTGGTGGCGGGCATCATCGCGCCTATGTCCACCTCCCTGATCGGCGCGCTGATGTTTGGCAATCTCTTGCGCGAGTGCGGCGTGGCGCAAAAGCTGTCCACTGCCGCACAGAACGAGCTGAGCAGCCTGATTACGCTTTTGCTGGGCATCACCATAGGCTCGACCATGCGCGCGCAGGAGTTTATTACCATACACACCGCCATCATTCTGGGCATCGGCCTTCTGGCGTTTGTGTTTGATACCGCAGGCGGCGTGCTGTTTGCAAAGCTTATAAATCTTTTCCTTCCCAAGGAGAGGAAGGTAAACCCGATGATCGGCGCGTGCGGTATTTCGGCGTTTCCGATGAGCGCGCGCATCATTCAAAAAATGGCCCAGCAGGAAGATCCGGAAAACTTTATTCTTATGCCTGCCATCGGCGCGAACGTCGCCGGGCAGGTGGGCTCGATTATCGCCGCGGCGATGATCCTGAGCATCTTCGGTTAGGAGGGATTGCGCATGTCTACATCCGATGTCGGCAAGATGATTCTCGAGGCGCTGCGCGCGATGGCGATCGGCATACCCGGCGTATTTGCGGTGCTGGCGGTGTTTTACGGCGCGCTGAAGTTGCTCATGCTGAAGGCGAAGCAGTAGCGGGAAGCGGCGCTTGGTGCTATGATGGATCAAAATGCAAGCGGGAGGGGGAGCTACTTTGTCCAATACCATTGTGCCCGCCGGCTTTGCCGGCGCATCCAGGACGCTGAACGAGTTCGTTTCCAAAGGGGAGGTTGCCGGAGGGGCGGCGCTTGTGCTTCGGCACGGCGAGGTCGCCTATAGGGATTACGCGGGCTATGCCGACCTTGAGGCGCGACAGCCCATCGCCGAGGATACCATTTACGCGATCTACTCCATGTCCAAGGTGATTACCTCCGTCGCTCTTTTAAAGCTCTATGAGGCGGGACTTTTCCACATGCACCAGCCCATAGGCGACTTTTTACCCAATTATAAACAGCAACAGGTTGCCCTGGAGGTGGAGCCGGGCAAGGTGGAGCTCGTGCCCGCAAAATCTCCGGTGACGATGAAGCAGCTCTTCACTATGACTTCCGGCATTTCCTACCCCAACCCCGACACGCCCGCAGGCCGTTCGATGGAAGAGCTGCAGGAGGGTTTTCGCAAAGCGGGCAAAGATCTGGTTACAAAGGATTTTGTCAATGAAGCGGCCAAGGCGGCGCTGGCATTTCACCCGGGCGAAAGGTATATGTACGGCTTTTCGACCGACGTGCTGGGCGGCGTGCTGGAGGCCATTACCGGCAAACGCCTGGGCGACTATATGCGCGAGGAAATTTTCGAGCCGCTAGGCATGAAGGACGCAGGGTTTTACCTTACCCAAGAACAGCTCTCGCGCACAGCCGCTATCTACAGGGCGCAAGACGGCAAGCTTACCAAGGTGCCTAGCGAGGAGACCCGCGCCGGAACCGAGCGCCCTAATTTTGAAAGCGGCGGGGGCGGGCTGTTCTGCTCCATAGGCGATTATGCTCGCTTTGGGCAGATGCTCCTGAACGGCGGCGCGCTGGATGGGCAGCGCATCCTTGGGCGCAAGACCGTGGAACTGATGAGAACCGACCACCTCACGCCTGCGCAGGCCGCTACGTTTGACTTTCGCGAGGGAAGCCAGCGCGGCTGCGGCTATGGGCTATGCGTGCGCGTGCGCAACGACACCGCCTATGCAGGGCTTAACATTTCCCGCGGCGAGTTCGGATGGGACGGCGCGGCGGGCACGTGGTTTTCCGCCGACCCTGAGGAGGATGCCGTGCTGCTGTTTATGATTCAGCGCTTCCCCGGCGGACAGGACTGGATGCACTACCGCATGCTGGCCGGTATGTATGCGGGGCTATAACGCCGTTAGGTTACCCCGGTAAATTTTTGTCTTCATCGGTGCAAAGCCCCCGCGCGATTGCCTATCGCGCGGGGGCTTTTATTTTACAGTAGCGATTGTATGCCGTGCGGGTTTTAGTTGGCGTTTGAAACGCGGTCCGACACGCTCAGAACGCGGGTGTTGGTCGTATCGCTGCCGATGATGTAGCCGGTGAACACGACCGTTACGTTCTTATCGATGGACAACCCCCTCGCCTGCGTGGTATCCGCATCGACGGTGGAAAAGCTCAGCGTTCTTCCGTCCGAGGTTTTGATGGTGAGCGTATTCATCGTCGCGTCGACAATCGTGCCGGAGACGGAGAGCTGCCCCAGTAAGGTATGTTTTTCGACTTTCACGACCGTAGCCCCGGAAGCATCGGAGCCGCTGATCGTGCCCGAGTAGGATACCATTACCTCGGTGCCCGCGCTCCAATCCTTAACCGGCGTGGCGCTGCCCATTTCCGTTGCGAAGGTGAGCTTTGTGCCGCCGGAAGTGCGGATGGTGAGGGAATTTGTACCGGTTTCGACCAGCTTGCCAATTACGCAGGATGTGATAAGGGGGTAATACCCGGCGATCTTGGTTACTTGCGCAAGAGAGGTATCCGAGCCCTGAACCGTGCCGGTGTAGGTGACGGTGATTTGCTTGCCGATGGTCAGCCCGCCCATGTGGGATCTATTGGCCTTATCGGTCGCAAAGCTCAGCTTTCTGCCGTCGGAAGTCTTGATGGACACCGTGTTCATCGTAGCATCCACCACCGTACCTACGATGGAGCGGGTTTCCGAACCCAGCGGATAGACGAACCTGGGCGTTCCGCCGACGCCCGGCGCGAGCTCGTATTTGTCGTAGATGAATACGAGGGCCCCGTCGGTGCTCATGTAAAAGGCGGTGCTTTCATCTACCGTAGGATAAGTGCCGGCTGTGAGCTGATACTTTTCGGAGTTTTGCTTCACTTCATTTAGGAGGTAGGTCCACGCGGTATTGTAGGCGTCGTCCCCGAGCAGATCTTTGAGAGCGTAGAGCTTATACGAGCGCTGGTCGAGCACGATCGTGCCTACGATGTCGGAGCCGGTGTTGCCAAAGCTCACGCTGCCGTGCATCACCAAGGACAGATATGCGCCGCTTTCGTATGTTTCGTAGGTAAAGGATACCGAAGGATAGCGACCGTCGACCGGCTTTGCCGTATCCATCACCTTGGTGTAGAAAGATGATACGATTCCGTCAAGCTTTGCGGCGAAGTTTGCGTCGGAAATGCCGGAAAACTTTGGCAGGCCGCCGGTGATGGTGTTCATCGTGCTATGGAAGGTAGAGGGCTCAACCGTATAGAGCGGCGTGGTGACCTTGGTAGGAATCTCCGCTGCCTGAGCCGTGCTCATCCACCCTAATGTCATCAGCATGGATAAGGTCAGAAGCAAAGCGAATGTCTTTTTCATCGTGTAATCTTCCTTTCCGTCGTGAGTGCGCGCCTGAACAACATTGCCGTTTTCGGCGACCGCAGCCTTTTCAGGCGTTTTGTGCTGGCTACGCTTATTAAACGTGCGCGCGGAAAGAAAGTTATGCACGTTTTGTGAAGAAATTGTGGCAGAGTATGAAGCAATGTGATGTCTTAAGTGCGACTAAAAATGATGCGGAGCCTCCGCTGCCCTGAGTGCGCCGCACCGCGGGTTTTACTTCTTTGCATCCGCCGCGAACCACTTATACCTTCCATACATAGGATGCACTATGCCCGATTCTATCCGGGCGGATGCAAAGGAGGAAGCAGATTTGCCATATCCATTTCATCGCTGTAATTGCCGCGGAACGTGCTCCTGCGGCGGAGGAACCACCATCGTCGGGGTACCCGGCCCTGTCGGCGCTACCGGCCCGGCCGGCCTGCCCGGCGCAACGGGAGCTACCGGCCCCGTGGCATTTAACGAAGTAGTGTTGTTTGATCCGCTGCTCGCGCCGAATTATTTGCGCGGGCAGATTGTCATTCACAACGGCAGCGCATATGTCGTATTGACTTCGCCGCCGGTCGGCATTCCCGGCTCTTCATCGTCGTATGAGCTGATCCACATCAACGGCGGCATCACCGGAGCCACCGGGGCTACGGGCGTGGGTGCAACCGGCGCTGCGGGTACAACCGGCGCAACAGGCCCCACCGGCGCTACGGGCGTCGGCATCACCGGACCTACCGGGCTTACCGGGCCCGCCGGCCCTATCGGAGCTACCGGGGCAACCGGCGCTACCGGCCCTGCCGGGGCGAATGGTTTGAGCGTTACCGGCCCCACAGGCGCAACCGGGCCCACGGGTGCGGCGGGAGTCGCCGGTTCCGTAGGCGCCACAGGCCCCATAGGCCCCACGGGCGCTGCAGGGGCCACTGGTCCTACGGGCGCAACCGGAGCGGACGGCCTGAGCGTTACCGGGCCTACCGGAGCCACCGGCCCCACAGGCGCTACGGGCGCCACCGGCCCGGCCGGCGGCGGATCGCTTAGCAACACGGCCTTCGCTGCGGCGGTTAGCGGCCCCTCAATCCCTGTGCTGTTGGGCGGAGCAGCCATCGCGCTGCCCGATGCGCAGGTGCTCCCTGCGGGCATCACCATCAACGCCGCCAACACGGTCTTTACCGTGAACACGGCGGGCGTCTATCGCATCACCTACTTTATCAACACCGCGGTCTCGCTGTTGCTGGGCACGCGCCTTGTGGTCAATGGCGCTGCGGTTCCAGCTTCCAACATCACACCGGTGGTCACGCACACGCGCTTTGCCGCCGAAATTGTGTTGCCGCTTGCCGCCGGCAGTACGGTGGCGCTGGAGTTCTACGGCCTCATCGGGCTTGCGACTCTCGTCGAGGGCGCGGGCGCGCTTCTGACGATTTCCCAGGTGGCGTAAGGCCGGGGAGCCGGGCGCGGGGCATGCTCCCGCGCCCGGCGTTTATAGTCGCCGGCCCTGAAAATCCGAACACCTGAGCGGCCCTTTTTCCGCCCCGCATTGTCTGCGTCGGTCGACGTGGCTGCCGGCCACGCCTCCCTCCGTCTCCGCGCGGAGGCAAAAACAGTGCTCGCTCATTTTGTTCGGATTTTCAGGGCCGGTGACTATATCGCGGGCGATCCCCAAACGGTTGCCGACCCTGGGGCTAGCCCGCTATATTTTTGCGACGAGGAAGGGAATAGCATGGTTACCATCAGCCTATGTATGATCGTAAAAAATGAAGAGGCCGTATTGCGCCGCTGCCTTCAAAGCATTGCGCCCGCGGTAGACGAAATCATCATCGTAGATACCGGCTCCACCGACTCTACCAAGGACATTGCCCTGGACTATACGGACAAGGTATACGATTTTGACTGGATCGACGACTTTGCCGCCGCGCGCAATATATCGTTTGCGCATGCGACGATGGACTACCAAATGTGGCTCGACGCCGACGACGTGCTCGCGCCTGAGCAGCGCGATCGGCTGATCGAGCTGAAGAAGACGCTCGACCCTGCGACAGATATGGTGACGATGCTGTACAATACGCATTTTGACGCCGCGGGCAATCCGGTGCTCGTGTCCATGCGCGAAAGGCTTTTGCGCCGGGATCGGCATTTTTTATGGCAGGATCCGGTGCACGAGTGCATCCCGCTGTCGGGCAATATTTTGCATTCCGACATTACCATCGACCATCGCAAGGAAAAGCACGAAGGGGTCTCCGAGCGCAACCTGCGCATCTACGAAAGGCTGGAAAGCAGTGGAGCCACCCTTACCCCTCGGCAATTGTATTATTACGCCAGGGAGCTTCGGGATCATGGAAGGTTTGAGCGTGCGGCCGAATTTTTCGAGAGGTTCCTGGCCACCGATCGGGGGTGGAAAGAGGATAACATCGCCGCCTGCCACGCGCTCGCGCTATGCCTGCGCGCGCTCGGCGAGCGGGAGCGTTCCTTCGACGCTCTGCTTAGCGCCTTTCGCTACGGTTCGCCCCGCGCGGAGATTCTAACGGAGATCGGCTATCATTTTAAATTGTCGGCGAATTTTGCCGAGGCGGCGCAATGGTTTCAAGCCGCCGCGGATCTTACGCCGCCACAGGTTTCGGGGTTTTTGCTCAGGGATTATTGGGGCTACATTCCGCACATCGAGCTGTGCGTATGCTACTACAACATCGGCGACTTGGCCAAGGCGCGGGAGCACAACCGCTTGGCGGGCTTGTGCAAACCCGGTAACGCGGCGGTGGAGGAAAACGAGCGGTTCTTTGCTTCGCTTTGCGTGGCCTGAGCATCCCGTTTGGGGCGGCTCATACTCCTGGATAGCGACCAATATGGCGCTTTATAGGGTGGAAAGCATTGTTTTTCCCCGATATGTGGTATGATAAGAAGGTCTAACCTGGCGGATGCTTGAAGGCCTTGGCCGGATGACGACAACGCGCGAATGTTTTGCGACGAGGCGCAGAGGTTGACCGGAATCGGCGGCTTTGGGCGGATTCGGATACCTCCTGCCGCGCCGTCATCGGGAGGGGATTTGATGCCCGCCGCATATGCCCACGATATCGCCGCGCTCCGCGCCAAGGAGATGCTTGCCGGGGAGAGCCCCGCATGGCTCGATGCGGAAATGCCCAGCTTCCTGCTGGGCGCGCAAGGGCCGGATTTGTTTTTCTTTTACGGCATCTTCCCGCCTTGGCGCACGCACGCGCTTAATTTAGACGGTGCGGCGCTGCACGGCCAGAGCGGCGCGCTTTGGGCGCGGGCGTTGCTCCGCTACTGCGCCAGGGCTGGGGCGACCGCGCGCGCGTGGACGCTTGGATATCTGTGCCATTGGTCTACGGATGCGGCGTGCCACCCTTACGTGCGCTCGCGCGAGCGCGAGCGGCCCTACGCGCACGGGTTACTGGAGATGGGGGCGGATACGATGCTGTTTCGGGCGCGCGGCGGCAAGGGTACGCCGCGCCACCTTGCGTACATCGCCGATATCGATGCGATGGGCCGCGAGGAGCTCGCGCAGATGTTTGCCGCCACGGTTCCCGACGCCCTGCCCGGCAGGCGCGTCGGCATCGCGGAAGCGCGCCGCAACTTCGCCGACGCGCACAGGTTGCATTCCTTTCTTTACAGCCCCGATGGAAGGCGCTACCGAGCGATCGGCAGGCTGGAGGGACTGCTCGGCAAAAGAGGGCTGGTCACCGGGCATCTGCCGCCCGTTATACCCGAAATGGATGATCCGCTCAACGAGCGGCATGCGGCATGGGGATGCGAGGGGCGGACCGACAGTTATCCGGAGCTCATCGAGGCGGCGGCGGGGCGCGCCGCCGGTTGGATGAAGCTTGCGCTCGCCTATTGGGAGGGGAAGACGGCGCTTGAGGATGCGCTCGTGCCTATGGGCAATCTGCGCATGGAAGATGGGGTGGAGGATGAAACGGCGAAGGGAGGCGCTCGTCTGTGAAGCTGGTGGTGATTACCGGGCCGCAGGCGGTCGGCAAGATGACCGTCGGCAGAGAACTTGCGGACATGACGGGCCTTATGCTGTTTCACAATCACATGACGATCGACCTGGTCTCCAACTTTTTCAGCTACGGCAGCCCGCAGGGGAAGCGGCTTGTGCACCTTTTCCGTAGAGAAATTTTTGAAGAGGTCGCCAAAAGCGATTTGCCCGGGCTCATCTTTACATATCTATGGGCGTTTGACCTGCCTTCCGACGGAGAATACATCGATCAGATCGAGGCGCTGTTCGCGGCAGGCGGCGGCGAAACCTATTACGTGGAACTGGAGGCGGCGCTCGAGGCGCGGCTTGAGCGCAATACCTCTCCCTACAGGCTCGAACAGAAGCCGACGAAGCGGGATGTGGATTGGTCCCGCCGAGATTTGATCGACACCGCGCAGCGGCACAGGCTCAATTCGCAGCCCGGCGAAATCGCCAAGCCGCACTACGTGCGCATCGACAATACGAATCTTTCGGCGCGGGAGGCGGCGCTTAGAATTTGCGAGGCGTTCGGGCTGTGACGGGCGTGCCGGATTATCCGGACAGGCTGTGCGTTGGGTCTAAAAATGACGATACTACTTATGTGCGAGTTTGGCGCGAACCCGGTGCGCCGGGCGCTTTTCCGGCGGTTTCTCCATGCGGTGGGCGGGAGGCGGTTTCAACTCGCAAATTCTATTAGCGGCCGGCGCTGCCCGCGGCAGGATCTGTCCGGGGCCGGTTTGCCGCCGCTGGGCGCGGGTAGATACAAGTACGGATGCTTTGCGGAAGAAAGGTGATCCGATGCGCAGGCCACAAGCGGCGAAGAGTGAAGTGCAGGCAAAGGATTTTATCCTAGAGGTTCTTGGAAATCTGCTCAGCCATGGCGCCGGAGACGAGGCGATTCCTCTCGTGCTCCGCAAGATCTGCGCCTATTTTTCGTTTGGATGTGCGTTTGTATATGAGTGCGACCACACCAAGGCGTTTTTTCTGAAGGAGCATTGCCAGGCGTATCCTCACGATTTGCCCGCCTCTTTCCGCCTGGAGAACGCATTGGGCGAAGAGGGGGTTCGCCAGCTCAGCTCCGCGCCGGTCATCTGCGTCAGCCGCGAGATCGAGGTAAGCGAGGTGGGCGCAAAGCTTGCCAAATTATTCGCCGGCAACACGCTTTTGCTGGTGCCCGTCGCAGATGCCGACGGCTCGGCGATCGGCTGCGTCGGCATTGCGGACAGGCGTGCGGATATTCTCATCGAAGAGGCGGATATAGCCCTGGCACGCACGCTGTTTGAGGTCGTAGCCAGCCGTATAGCCCAGCGCATCTATCGGCAAAGGCTTCATTTTACCCAGATGTCGCTCGAGGGCATCATGGATAACACCGGCATCGATATCTATGTAAACGACTTTGATACCCACGAAATCCTCTACGTAAACAGATCCATGGCGGCGCCCTATGGCGGCATACAAAACATGATGGGAAGGCTTTGCTGGGAAGCGCTGTACGAAGGCAAAACCGGCGAATGCGACTATTGCCCCAAGCACAGGCTCTTGGATGAGCAGGGCAACCCCACCAAGACATATTCGTGGGACTACCAGCGCCCCTTTGACGGCGCGTGGTTTCGGGTGATCAGCGCGGCCTTCCGCTGGGTGGATGGACGTATCGCCCACGTGATCAGCAGCGTGGACATTACCGAAAACAAGCGCAACGAGGCTTTGGTAAAGCGCATGGCGTTTTACGATACTCTCACAGGCATCCCCAACCGGCGCAAGCTGGAAAGCGATTTTGCGCAGTTCATCACGGGCAGCGGCGGGGCCCAGCCTGCGACGCTGATGTTCTTGGACCTGGACGATTTTAAGGCGATCAACGATACGTTTAGCCACGCCGTCGGGGATGAGCTCCTTACCAAGGTAGCTTCGTTTCTCCAGGAAGAATCCACGGCGAAGGGGCATGCCTACCGGCATGGGGGAGACGAGTTCATCCTGTTCCTGCCCGGCGGTGCGTGGGATATCGCCGAGACGACCGCGCATCTGCTCGATGCTTTCTCGCGGGGCTGGGAGATTTCCGGCCGTCTGGTATACTGCCGCGCCAGCATCGGCATCGCCCAATACCCCCGCGACGGCGTAACCTACCAAGCGCTGCTCGATAGCGCCGATCACGCGATGTATACTGCGAAGAGAGATGGAAAGGACAGGGCGGCGTTTTCTAAGGATGTATAAACGAAGGGGCCTTCCTGTGCCATAGTAAACCGTATAGCCATAGAAGAAGGGCGCATCGGAGCTTCTGAGCTGGTGCGCCCTTTCTTGTGCGCCCGATTGACAAGCCTGCTTCCGCCCCCTATAGTTGTGATATAATCGGCCTCAAAACCACTGTAACCGGCCGGTAAAAACGCGTGCGTTTTTGCCGTGATTTCTTGTCATTGTGCTTTTGTCTCGCCTTTTATACGGTTGTTTTGAGGCTGGCCGCTATAAAATGCCATAGCACGCAGGGAGGCAGTGTCGATGATTCCGTTTGATCATGCGTATCCGTACCCTTCCCGCCGCAACGCCGTGTACGGAGGCCGCGGGATGCTCGCAACCTCGCATCCCATGGCGACGGAGGCGGGCATGGCGATCTTCCGCCGGGGCGGCAATGCCATAGACGCCGCGGTGGCCGCGGCGGCGGCGCTGTGCGTGGTGGATCCTGCGGCGACCGGCCCCGGCGGAGACTTGTTTGCGGTCGTTCACGCGCGAGGCGCCCTGCACGGCCTCAATGCCAGCGGCCCTTCGGCGGCGCTGTTTACGCGGGAAGAGGTTATGCGGCGCGGGTTTGACAAGGTGCCGGGTACCGGCTGGCTGCCCGCGACGGTATCCGGAGGGCCTGCGGGCTGGGCCGCGCTGCTTGGGCGCTTTGGGAAGCTTTCCATGGCGGATGCGCTGTCGCCCGCAGCCGAGCTGGCCGAAGGTTACCCGGCATCGGATGGCTATGCGAACGTGGTGAACGGCTTCATCCGGCAATATGAGGAAAAGAACGATCCCATCTTCGACGCGTGGTTTGAACAATACGCGCCCGGCAGAAAGCCGCTATGCGCAGGGCAAACCGTGCGCATGACGGATCTTGTGGGGACGCTCCGAGAGATCGGCCGTACAAATGCCGAGGCGTTTTATCGCGGCGAAATCGCCCGCGCCATCGCCGCGCACTCAGAAGCGACGGGCGGCCTGCTTCGTTACGAGGATTTTGCCGCCTATCAATGCGAGTGGATCGATCCGGTGAGCGTAAGCTACCGCGGTTACGATATATGGGAAATGCCGCCCAACGGCCAGGGCATCGCGGCGAGCATCGCGCTGAACATCATGGAAGGCTTCCCCGCCATAGCCCACGACGACGCGATGACGGTGCACCGGCAGATCGAGAGCATGAAGCTTGCGTTTGCCGATGCGTTTGCCTACATTGCCGACCCAAACCACATGCGGGTGGATGTGGGAGCCCTGCTTTCCAAGGATTATGCCGCAGCGCGGCGCGCGCTCATCGGGGAATATGCCTTCTGCCCGCCGCCCGGCGAGCCAATGCGCGGCGGTACGGTATATTTGTGCGCGGCGGATGGGGAAGGCAACATGATCTCGCTGATTCAATCGGTTTCCGCGAGCTTCGGCTCGGGCGTCGTGGTTCCCGGCACGGGTGTTCTTATGCAAAACCGCGGCGCGGGCTTTTCCATGGAGGAAGGGCATCCCAACTGCGCGGGGCCGCGCAAGCGCTCGTTTCATACGATCATCCCCGGGTTTATCACCAAGGACGGCGCGCCCGTCGGCCCGTTCGGCGTAATGGGCGGGCACATGCAGCCGCAGGGGCATATGCAGGCGGCGATGAACATGATCGACTTTCACATGAACCCGCAGGCTGCGCTGGACGCGCCCCGCTGGCTGTGGCGGCTGGGCAAGGCGATCAGGATGGAGCCTTCGTGGCCGCGGGCGGTGGTGGATTCGTTGCGCGCGCGGGGGCACGAGGTAGAGGTGACTACCGAAGGCTACTACGGCCGGGGGCAGATCATCGTGCGCCTTAATAGCGGCGCACTCGTGGGCGGCACGGAACCCCGCGGGGACGGATCGGTGCTTGCGTACTGAGCGCTCTTTCGCAACGCAAGAAACTATACAGCAAAATGCAGGGGGAGTTGCCGATGTTTAAGCGAGCCGTCGCCGACCGCATGGGGCTTTTGCACACAGAGTCCGCGTTTCAAATCCTCGCCAAGGCCAAGGCGCTGGAGGCGCAGGGCAAGAGCGTAATTCACATGGAGATCGGCCAGCCGGATTTTAAGACGCCCAAGCATATCATCGAGGCCGCCTACCGGGCGATGAACGAGGGCTTTACCGGGTATTCGCCGACGCCCGGCTACCCTGAGGCGCGCCAGGCCATCGCCGAATATGCCGCGGAGCAAAAGGGGATTTCCACTTCCATGGAAGAGGTGGTGATCGTGCCGGGCGGCAAGCCGGTGATGTTTTACGCGATGCTGATGCTTGTAAACCCGGGCGACGAGGTGCTGTGTCCGAACCCTTCATTTCCGATTTACGAATCGGTCATCGAGTTTGCGGGCGGGGTTCCGGTGGCGGTGCCGCTGCTGAACGAAAATGACTTTCGCATCGACCTTGACGCCTTTGCGGCGCTCATCACCGAAAAGACGAAGATGCTGATTCTCAACAACCCGTCCAACCCCACCGGCGGCGTATTTCCGCGCGAGGATATTCTGGCGCTCGCCGATATTCTCAGGCCCTATCCCGATATCTTCATCTTGTCGGATGAGATTTACGATAGGCTCGTCTACGACGGCGAGGTGGCGTCCATCGCTTCGATGCCCGGGTTTAAGGATCGGACGATCATCCTGGATGGATTTTCCAAAACGTATGCGATGACCGGGTGGCGGCTGGGGTACGGCATCATGCACCCGGAACTCGCCAAGCATATGGAGATGCTGATGGTCAACTCCAACTCCTGTTCGGCTTCTTTTACGCAGATCGCGGCGATCGAGGCGCTCAAAGGCCCGCAGGATGCGGTAGACGAGATGCGGGCGGCCTTTCTCCAGCGCAGGGATTGGCTGGTGGCCGCGCTCAATGCGATTCCCGGCGTCAGCTGCCGCATGCCGGGAGGAGCGTTTTACGTGTTTCCGGATATCTCCTCCTTCGGCCTTACGGGGGCTGAGTTTGCCGACAGACTGCTGAATGAGGCGGGGGTGGCGGCGTCTTCCGGCGCGTCGTTCGGGAGGTTTGGCGAAGGCCACATCCGCATGTCCTATGCTACCTCGCTGGAAAATTGTAAGATCGCCGTAGAACGGCTCCAGAAGTTTGTAAAGAAACTATAGGAAAGGTTTTGCGAAAAGCCTGCCGCGATATATCGCGACAGGCTTTTGTACGGCCATTTCTACTTGCGCTAATCCATCGTCAGCATGACGGATTGGCGGATGACGTCCTTGCCATAGGGGCTGTGGCGGATGCTTTCCAGCGTATACAGTTCTACAGGGCTGCCGACGGATCGCTGCAATTCTCGCGCGAGCGCGTCAAAATCCGGCTTTGCGGAGGTTCCATCCAGGTTTAGCAACAGGTGCAGCCGCCCGTCCTCATCGAGGATGACGTTTTGTTGGGGCGGAATGAGCGAAACATAGTTGACGCCATGCTTGCGTGCAACCGGCACCACGCGGCGAGCCAGCTCTTCGATGCCTGAAGGGGATTGCATGTTCGTATCACCTCTCGTATGCATGCCAGTATACATGCTTTTCGGGGATTGAGCAAGAAAATGTAGAAGAATCATACCCGGATGGATACCTGTTGCAACAATGTTTTTCCCAAAGCTTGCGGTGGCGCGCGCGGAAATTTATTCGTATCGAACCCATTCAAGGCACAAGCCGTGCGCAGGGGCCGTCGGACCCAGCAGCAGGCGATCCCCGGACGCGAGCGCTTTTTCGATCGAATCGGGCTCAAGTTTGCCGATGCCGATATAGTATAGCGTTCCTACTAGGATACGAACCATATTGTACAAAAAGCCGTCGCCTTCAATGGCGAAGAGCCAATCGTTTCCCTCGCGTCTGAGCGCCGTACAATATACCGTGCGCACGGTGGATTTGCTCTCTCCGCCAGAAGCCATACAGCATAAAAAATCGTGCGTGCCTTCGATGGAGAGCGCGGCCGCGCGCATCGCCGCTTCGTTAAGGGCAAAGGGCACGTGCCACGCGTACTGCCTGCCGATCGCCTTCGCATGCGCGGCGCTGTACAGGCGGTAGGTATAGCGCTTACGCGTGGCGTGATAGCGCGCGTGAAAGTTCGGCTTGGCGCTTATGGAGGAAACGATGCGGATATCTTCCGGCAGACGGGTGTTGAGCGCAAAACACCACCGGTCCGCGGGAATTGTGCTCACGGTATCAAAGTGCGCCACCTGGCCAAGCGCGTGCACCCCCGCATCGGTGCGGCTCGCGCCGACGATGCCGTGCGGGGCGCCCGTCAGCGCAAGCATGGCCTCCTCCACCGTCTGCTGCACGCTCGGCGCATTGCTTTGGCGCTGCCAGCCCGCGTAGGCCGTGCCATCGTATTCGATGGTAAGCCTTACTCTCTTCATAGAAGCACAAACAGGCGGCCGTCCAGCAACGCGAGCGCGGCGGTTGCGCAAAGCACCAGCGCGGCCGCGAAATCCGCCCCGCTGATATGCAAAATTTTCATGCGCGTACGCCCCTCGCCGCCGTGATAGCATCGGGATTCCATCGCCATCGCCAGCTCGTCTGCGCGGCGGAAAGCGCTGACGAACAGCGGAACCAGCAACGGCACCATCGCCTTTGCCCGCGCAAACAGGTTGCCGGATTCAAAGTCCGCGCCGCGCGCCATTTGGGCTTTCATAATTTTATCGGTTTCCTCCAGCAGCGTGGGGATAAAGCGCAGCGCAATCGTCATCATCATCGCCAGTTCGTGCACCGGAAAGCGGATCACCTTCAGCGGCCCAAGCAGGCGCTCGATCGCGTCGGTTAAAGAAATCGGCGAGGTGGTCAGCGTCAATAGCGACGTCCCCGTCACCCACAGCATCAGGCGCAGCGACAGAAAGGCCGCGTTGCGCAGGCCCTGAGCGGTGATGGTGATGATCCACCATCGAAACAGCGGCTCTCCCTCCCGCGCGACAAACACATTCAACACAAACGTCAGCACGATGATAAACAAAAGCGGCTTGATGGAGCGCAGCAGAAACGAGAAGGGGATTTTGGCGATATGGGCCGCGATTACCACAAACGCGGCGACGACTGCAAAGCCTAAAAACCCTCTGACGAGGAACACGATGACGATATACGCGATCGCCAGCAGAATCTTTACCCGCGGATCCAGCCGGTGCACCGGGGAGTTGGCCGGGTAATACTGGCCCAGCGTAATATCAGTGATCGCCATGCCCCGCCTCCTTATCCCGCGCCTCCAGCGCGCTTACAATCGCTTCTTCAAGCCCGGCCATGGTGACGATATCCCCACCCAACGCAAAGCCGTTTTCGCGCAGCTGCGCCGCGATGGAAGCGGCTTCGGGAAGATCCAGCCCGATCGCCCTAAGTTCGTCCCCTCGCGCAAACACTTCCGCGGGAGACCCCTGCATCAGCAGTTTGCCGCCGGCCATCACCACCACCCGGCTGCATAGCCGCGCAACATCGTCCATATTGTGCGAAATCATGATGACGGTGTTGCCACGCTCGTGCCATGCCCTGATGAGTTCCGTGATTTCTTCGCGCCCGCGCGGGTCGAGTCCGGCGGTCGGCTCGTCTAAAATGAGCACGCTTGGCTGCATAGCCAATACGCCGGCAATCGCTACGCGCCGCTTCTGCCCGCCCGACAGCTCAAACGGCGAGCGCGGCGCGAATAGTTCGTAGCGCAGCCCCACATCCGCCATGGCGTCCTTGACGCGCGCTAAGAGCTCCTCGCCCGACAGCCCCAGGTTTTTCGGGCCAAACGCGATGTCTTTTTCGACGGTTTCTTCGAATAGCTGATATTCGGGATATTGAAACACCATACCTACGGTGCGACGCACCGCGCGCATGTCGCCGCCTTTGCGCGGAATTTCGATGCCGTCCACCGCAATGCTGCCGCCGGTAGGGCGCAAAAGGCCATTCATATGCTGTACGAGCGTGGATTTGCCCGAGCCCGTATGGCCGATGATGCCGATCAGCTCGCCGTCGCCGATCGAAAGCGTTACGCCGTCGATCGCCACCGCCTGCGAAGGGGTTCCGGGCATGTAAGTATGCGTTAGCTCCCGCGCTTCAATCCGCATAGGCCCTCCACTAGCTCGTCGGCCGTCATGATGCCCTCGGGCAGCGCGATACCCCGCTTGCGAAGCCTGTCCGCCAGCGCGAGCGGGCGTGGCGGTTCAAGGCCCGCTTTTGCGAGCAGCGCGGCGTCTTTGAGCACTTCGCGCGGCGCGCCTTGCGCAAGAATCTCGCCCTCTTCCATCACAATCACCCGGTCGGCGCGCATCGCTTCCTCCATAAAATGGGTGATCAATATAAGCGTTAAGCCCTTTTCCCGCCTGAGCTTTTCCACCGTGGCGATAACCTCGCGCCGCCCTTCAGGATCCAGCATGGCGGTGGGCTCGTCCAGCACCATCGCCCGAGTTTGCATCGCCAGCACGCCGGCGATGGCCACGCGCTGCTTTTGCCCGCCGGAGAGCATGTGCGGAGCCGAGCCGGCGTATTTTGAAAGGCCTACCGCGAGCAGCGCCTCGTCGACCCGTTCGCGGATTTCTCGCGGCGGCACGCCTAAATTCTCGAGCCCGAACGCGACGTCTTCTTCTACGATGGTGGTGACGATCTGGTTGTCCGGATTTTGCTGCACCAGGCCTACCGCGCGGCGGATATCCAGGGTGAGAAGTTCGTCTTTCGTATCCATGCCCAGCACCGTCACCCTACCCTTGGTGGGCAGGTACAGTGCGTTCATGAGCTTGGCGATCGTAGACTTTCCCGAGCCGTTGTGCCCGATGATGCAGACAAATTCCCCTTCGCACACGGAAAAGGAGGCGCCACGCACCGCAGGCTGCGCCTCGGGCGCGAGATCGCCTTCATCATCCCGGGAGACGGGGTATTCATACCAGCAATCGCTGAGCGTAATCAACGGCGGAGCCCCTTTCCAAAGCGCTTGGCAAACTAAGATATGGATATGTCCGGTCGGACAAAAGTTGCTGTAAAACGCGCATTATTGTAGCATGCCCACGCAGCAGGGACAACGGAGGAAAGGTTACATTTCGTCGTCGCGGACTGCGTATTGCTCGCTTCCACACTGCGGTGTGAAAGCTCGTTCACTGCGTCGCTCCTCCTCTTCCATAAAACCGCTGCGGCGGTTTTATGGATTAAGGACGACGAAGAAGGCACGGAGCTCACGCTTTTCGTTCTTCTTTCCCCCACAAGACGCCTTAGCGTCTTGTGGAAGAGGAGGGGCCTCGTTGTCGCGGATTGCGTATCGCTCGCGTCGTCGGTTTGCACTACGCTCTAGTCCCGCAAAACACTGCGGCGTTTAACGGGAATTGGCGCTCCGTGGAATCTCCTCTTCCTCAAAACCGCTGAGGCAATTTTGAGGGTTAAGAAGAACGAGGGGTAAAGAACAAAAGCTCGCGCTCCCCGTTCCTCCATAAAGAGCACTGCGGCGCTTTTATGGGTTGGGAACGACGAAGAGAATGCGGGGCGCGCGTTCTTCGTTCTTCTAAACCCCAAAGAAACCTCAGTTTCTTTGGGAAGCGGAGGTTTCACGTAGCGCCAATTGCCCGCAGTACCGCGGTGCGCGGGGAATAGGGCGTAGTGCAAACCTCCGCTATTCGGCCAGGGCGCCGACAAACCAGTGGATTCTGACGAGCTTGTCGCTCTTCGCATCAAAGAAAAATGAACAGCACGCGTGCTGTCGATAGTAATAGGCGCCGCTGTCAAGGTCCGCATCGTCGCAGGGCTCTACGGGCGCGATCAGGCGCAGCACGTAAGCGCCGTTTTCGTTCACATCCCGCGATAGTTCGGCCATCGGAGGAAACATACGCCCGTCGGGCCAGATATCGGCGTACAGGGTGGCGGTATCCGCGCCCGAAAGTCGATCGTCGGCCTCGTTCGCCGCTTCGTTCGCTTCGTCGATGGAGGAGTCGCGATCAGGCAGCTTTACGCGGAATTTTTTCAGCACCTCCTCAAGCGACGCGCCCACGCGCAGGCCGCGCGGGCCGGGCCAGTCTTTGGAAGTAACCGTCATGCCGGTGAGACTATTTCCGCCTACAAACTCGGCATACAGCCCGTCGTATGCGAGCGTCGTAACCTTAAGGCCGGTCAGCTCTTCCGTATGATCTTCGCGCATCGGCGGCTCGCCCAGTTCCCCTATGACCTCCTCCACGCCCGAGCGGGCTCGGATGCCCATCATGCGAAGATCGCCGGGGACAAATGCCCCAAAGGGTGGCACGTAGCGCGGCGTCGGCTCGGGTTCGGCCAGGGTTTCCACGATTACGGGCTCCAGCGTGGGTTCCGGCGTAAGCTCCGGGGTGGGGCGGCGCGTGATCAGCGCGGGCCTTGCGCCCGCATGCTCCGCGGAACGCGGCAAGGGCGGCTTGATCGCGCAGCCGCCCAACAAGCACAGCGCCATAAGCGCTGCGATTGCCCTATATCGGTTCCCCTCGGGGGTTTTTGTGCCGCCTCCCGCAAGCTCTTCGGCCGGATGATTTTCCGCTATGCCGCGTCGGTTTCGGCCTTGCGCAGTCCTGCCGCGCGATGGTCTCTCCGCCTTGGCAGGCAAAAAAATCTCTTGGCCGGGCATCATGCGAGGGTTGCCCAAGAAGCCCAATGCCTTTGTAGGATCCCTCATCAGCGCATCCTTTGTATATATCATCCGGATCAGCCGTTAAGAACTTTTCCCGGCGGATCAGAGCATCGAAAGCCCCTTCGCAAGCCGCCCGAGCGTCTCATCTTTTCCCAACAACACCGCGATTTCAATCGCCCCGCCGGGGGTCGAAAGCCTGCCGCTCATCGCGATGCGCACCGGCCACAGTAGTTGACCGTTTTTCATCGCAAGTTTCTCCGGCAGCGCCATCAGCGCGTCGTGCACGCTTTGCTCCGACCAATCCTCAAGAGCGGACAGCGCCGCGATCGAGGTCTCAAGCGCAATTTTCGAGCTTTCCAAAGTGGATTTTGATTTCTTATTGATGTATAGCTCCGCGTCGTATGCGTCCGGCGTCGCAAGGAAATCCACCATGGCAGGCAACGCGTCAAAGCGCTCGGTGCGCGGCTGAAGAAGCCTGCCAAGAAGCGCCCGGTCAAACCGGCCCTCGCCCAACGCCTTGTCGAGCCACGAGTTAGCTTCTTTTAGGTAGGCCTCGGGCTCCATGCGCCTGACGTACTCGGCGTTATACCACGTGAGCTTTTCCATATCGAACAGCGAATCCGATTTGGAGATGCCCTTGATGTCAAAGGCATCGATTAGCTCTTCGCGCGTGAACAGCTCCTGGTTCGTGCCGGGGTTCCAGCCGACGAACACGATATAGTTGACGATAGCATCGCTTAAAAAGCCCATGTTTAATAGATCTTCGAACGTCGGGTCCCCGTGGCGCTTGGAGAGCTTATGCGTATGGTCGCGCATGACCTGTGTCAGGTGGATGTACTGCGGTATGTCCCAGCCAAACGCCTGATAGAGCAGGTTATACTTGGGCGCGGAGGACAAGTACTCGCTGCCGCGCATCACGTGCGAAATCCGCATCAGGTGGTCGTCCACGACGTTGGCGAAGTTGTAGGTCGGCAGGCCGTCGGCCTTGATGAGCACATTGTCGTCCAACTGCGCGCACTCGACCTCGACGCGGCCGTAGATCACGTCGTCAAAACACGCGGTTCCCTCGGCGGGAACGTTTTGGCGGATGACATGCTCTTCGCCCGCTGCGACACGCTTTTTCGCCTCTTCAACAGGCACGTTGTGTAGGCAATGCTTATCGTACTTAAACGTCTCCCCGCGCGCCTCGGCGGCGACCCGGCGCTCCTCGAGCTGCTCCTTTGTGCAGAAGCAGTAATAGGCGGCGCCCTTGTCGACCAGATGCTCGGCGTACGGGCGGTATAGGTGCTTGCGCTGTGTTTGGATGTAGGGGCCGTAGTCGCCGCCGACATCCGGCCCCTCGTCCCAGTCGATGCCAGCCAGGCGAAGCGCCTCGTAGATTTTCTCCACCGCGCCGGGCACCTCGCGCTCGGTGTCGGTGTCTTCTATGCGCAAAATAAAGGTACCCTTATGGTGGCGTGCGAGCAGCCATGTATAGATACCGGTTCGCAAATTGCCGATGTGCATATAGCCCGTCGGACTTGGCGCGAACCGCGTGCGGACATTGGTCATGGTCAAGCCTCCTTGGCCTTTTCAAGCTTTTTATTGCGGAAGTAGATGCACAGGTCGATCGACACCATCACCGCATTGAGCGCGTACAAAACCGTTACGATATCGCGGCTGAAGAACAGCTTATGCGCGATGCCCGCGCAGTAGCCGATGATGATCAGCACCATGAACACCGGGCTTTTGCCGCCTGTGGAGCGGGATACCCACGAGCGGTGGATGGATACCGGCCAGCTAAAGCCGAAACATGCGAGCATGATGATTTCGAACGGGCTGAACGAGCCCATGACACGACCTCCCCGCGCCGCGGCGCGCTTTATACCCGTACGGCCTTGGCGAAGCTATCCTTGAGCGACACCGTGCGGTTGAACACGGCCATTTCGGCGGAGGAGTCCACATCCTTGCAGTAATAGCCCTGCCGAAGGAACTGAAACGTATCCCCGAGTTTTGCATCCGCCCGAGAAGGTTCGATGAAGCCTTTGAGCACTTCGATGGAATCGTGGTTGAATTCGGAGATGTAGTCGCGCTTCGCGCTCGCGGCATCCTCGCTCTCGATTTCATCGCCGCCCTCGGCTACGCTTTCGTCTTTGAGCATATAGTCATACAGCCGGAATTCCGCCGGAACCGCGGCGTGCTTAGGCAGCCAGTGCAGCGTCCCCTTTACCTTGCGTTCGGCCCCTGCGGAGCCCGAACGGGTATCAAGATCTACCGTGCACCGGAGCTCGGTTACTTCGCCGCTTTCATCCTTGATCGCTTCGTCGCATCGAATGATGTACGCGGATTTAAGCCGCACTTCCCCGCCGGGGAAGAGTCTGAAAAACTTTTTTGGCGGGTCTTCCATAAAGTCGTCCCGCTCGATCCACAACTCTCGCCCAAAGGGAACGGTGCGTGTTCCCAATTCGGGCCGATCGGGGTGGTTTTCCATGTCCATCGCTTCGGTTTTATCTTTGGGCCAGTTCGTCAGCACGACTTTCAAGGGCCTTAGCACCGCCATCGTGCGCGTGGCCTTGCGGCCCAGATCTTCGCGGACGCAGTGCTCCAGCAGCGCGGCGTCCACTACGCTGTTGGCCTTGGCGACCCCCGCGCGGTCGATGAAATCCCGGATGGCCTCGGGCGTATATCCGCGGCGGCGCATGCCGGCCAGCGTCGGCATGCGCGGGTCGTCCCAGCCCGATACCAGGCCGTTTTCCACCAGCGAGCGCAGGTAGCGCTTGGACATCACCGTGCGGGTGATGTTCAGCCTCGCATATTCGATTTGGCGCGGGCGGTGCGCGAAACCGCACTTTTCCACCACCCAATCGTACAGCGGGCGGTGATCTTCGTACTCCATCGAGCACATCGAATGGGTGATCTCTTCGATCGCATCCTGGATCGGATGCGCAAAGTCGTACATCGGGTAGATGCACCACTTATCGCCTGTCTGGTGGTGCGGCACGTGAAGGATGCGGTACAGCGCCGGATCGCGCATGTTGATGTTGGGCGAGGCCATGTCGATTTTCGCACGCAGCACCCGCGCGCCGCCTGGGAATTCCCCCGCGCGCATGCGGCGGAACAGATCGAGGTTTTCCTCGACCGGGCGGTTTCTAAAGGGGCTGTCCGTGCCCGGCGCGGTGAGCGTGCCGCGGTATTCCTTGATCTGTTGCTGCGAAAGGTCGCAAACGTACGCATCGCCCTGCTGTATCAGCTTTTCGGCGAGCTCGTAGCACTGATCGAAGTACATCGAACCGAAGAACAACCCGCCGTTCCAATCGTAGCCGAGCCAGTGGATGTCGGCCATGATCGCATCGACGAACTCTTGATCTTCCTTCGTGGGGTTGGTGTCGTCAAAGCGCAGGTTGCACAGGCCGCCAAACCTTTCGGCCGTGCCGGCGTTGACGAAGATGTTCTTCGCGTGGCCGATGTGCAGCCAGCCGTTGGGTTCGGGCGGCAGGCGCGTGTGCACCTTGCCCGGCACCTTGCCGGCGCGGATGTCCTCGACGATAAACTCCTCGATAAAATTCTTCGGCTCGGGCAGCATGAAAATTTCCCCCAGTTTCCACACAAGATAGCGTATTATACCACTTGGGGGCATTTTCTACAATCCGGGGCGGTTGCAGACGGCACGGGGGGACGCGTCCCCCCGTGAGCCCTCCGCCGAAGAGGCGCGACGAAGGTTACGACGAGCGGCCGATACGCCGGGTGGCTGGAGTTACCCGTTACGAGGCGATGCGAGCGCGCCGAGCGCGCAAAAGCGACGATCGATCTTATCGCTCAGCGCGTTCTCAAAGCTCACATCGGGGGCCTCCGGCATCGGCTGCCGTCGGCATTCGCGAACCGCAAGAGCGTACGGCCATAGGCCCACGCAGGGCGCGCGCATAAACCGCGTTAAGAACCTGCATTCCGCTGCGACGCGTCACAGTGCGTCAACCTGCTGAGCTAAAAGCCGTATGTTGTGCTTATACTATATGAAAATGCTCATCACAATCTTAATCCAGCAGTGTTACCGCTTCCGCCATATTTCTCATAACCGGCACCCCGAAGGGACAACGGTTCTCACAGTTGCCACAGCCAATGCACTCACTTGCACCATGAGATAGGCTTAAATAATGGGAACGAATGGATGGGGGTACATTGGCTGGATGTAAGCGGGCAATATCTAGGTACTTATTAACCGATGCGATGTCAATCTCTGCCGGACAAGGCTGACAGTGGCTGCAATATACACAGTTGCCCTTAAAATCATTGCGCACGGCGCCAAGTATTTCGGCATAATCCCGCTCCGTATCGTCAAGCTCAAAATAACGCACAGCGTCTAATACTTCCACTGACGTTTGGCAGCCCAGCAATACACTGGCCACCGCCGGCCTCGACAGCGCATAGTGAATGCACCGCGGCACCGTGAGCGGTCTTGCGAACGGCGTGTGTTCCGGCAAAATTAGCTTACCGCCACCTAAGGTTTTCATCACCGTAATGCCAACCTGCTTCTGTGTACAAAGCTTATATAACTCCTGACGCTTAGGATCGATTCCCCGAAATAATTCAGGAGCAAAGCCATTATCCTTGTGATCAAAAATGTTCTCTTCCGCCGGCAGCATATCAAAAGCGGGATTGACGCTAAACATAAGCATCTCCGGCAAGCCTGTATGAATCGCCTTAGCTGCCGTCTCGGGATTATGTGAGCTAAAACCGATATGCCCGATGTAGCCTTTTTCTTTCAGATGCATCACATAATCAGCAAAACCTGTTTCAAAAACATCTTGATAGTCTTTCTCCGAGTCGATAAAAAACATCATCCCAAAGTCAATATAGCCGCCAAAGATACGCAGAATGTCCTCGAAGTACTTTTTTACCGTAGGCATGTCGCGGCTTATATCATATTGGTATCTTATATCCGTGGAACCGATATGACCTTGAATCATTACCCGATCGCGCCGGCTTCCTAATGATTTTGCGATATTCTCCCGAATTTCTTTTCCGGGCATAAACACGTCTAAAATATTGACGCCGTGTTCCAGCGCAGCGTCAATCGTTTCTTTGATCTGCGCATATGGTTTACCATCAAGATTCTCGCAACCAAGACCAATGGCGCTGACTTGCCGTCCGGTCTTGCCAAGTTCTCTATATTCCAATTTTATGAAGCCCCCTTTTCAATAGCGTATTCACTCTGCCCAATGGATCATTCGCGTTGGGCGACCCGCATTAAAGATTGCGAAACACCAACTTGTTGCGGCCACCGTCTTTGGCGGCATAGAGCGCTTCATCCGCTTGCCGGATCATCGCCTGCGCATCGCTGTCCTGAGCGGGCACGGCGCTAAAGCCGCCGATGGAAACCGTTACGACCGGCGCTGCGCGCGAGCCGGAATGCGGCATTTGCAGGTTTTCGACGGAGTCCTTGACGCGCATGAGCAATTGCCGGTCTTTTTCCGCGTCTTCGCCGCGCAAGAGGATGATAAACTCTTCGCCACCAAAGCGCGCGAGGGTGTCGTTGGCTCTGCGCAACTCGCTGCGCATCGCGTCGGCCACTTTGCGAAGGCATACGTCTCCCTCCTGGTGGCCGTAAATGTCGTTATATTGCTTGAAGTCGTCCACGTCCGCGATGGCGATGGTCAGCCGTTGGCCGTCCCGGCACGCGCGCCTCCATTCGGCGTCGACGGTTTCGTCGAAGCGGCGGCGGTTCATCAGAAAGGTAAGGGGATCGGTAACGGAAAGTTCGGCAAGTTCCGTATTCAGCTTGCTCAGCTGGTTATTTTTCTCTTGAATGGTGCGGTTGGCGAGAAACTGCCGGTAGGCGCCCGCGTATACCACGCGCGATACCACCCAAGCGAGCAGCGCGTTGATGGTGGTGTTGATGAAGGTGCCGCTGTACGCGCCCGCGTCGGGATAGAGAAGATATATTCCCACGACAACGACTATCTGCGCGGCGAAAAGCATAGCAAGGGACGCATACGGAGGGATGAGGAAGACCACCATGAGCAAATATTGCATCGCGATAAGCACGATGCCCTGTTCATTGCCGGAGGTAAGATCCGTCAGCGTGACGACGGCCGCCCAAAGAAGAGCCAGCGTCGTACCCAGCGGCGCGATGATCCCCGCCCACAAAAGGCCGCTTTCCGTATCGGCGGCGTAGGAACGGTAGAAAAGCAAGCCTACGGCCATCATAAGCGCCATGATCAGGTACAGCGAAGCGTAGTATTTTGCGTGCTCGCCGGCGACGCCCGTAGCGATGCGGACTACCGAGCGCATCAGCATGGCAAGCTCCACAAGCAGCGTCGTGATTGCCACGGCGCGCACCCTGGTCATATTCTGCCGGGTGACGATTTGGCCGAATGGCGTTTTATGCTCGGGATCTACCACGACAAACAGCTGCAAGATCATATCGCGCAATGTCATCATCCATTCGCCTCAATCAAGCTCGCAAGCGACGCGCATACTTTAAAAATGATGAAGATAGGGAGAGCTCGTTCGGATAGGGGCCGACACTTTTCCCATACAGTATATCATGTAAGGGGCCGGTTGTCGTGGGGCTAGAGAATCTTACAAAACCGCATTTCAAGCGGCAATACAAAGTTGAAAGGCCGACAAGCGGGTTACCGGTCGCTACGTTTGCTTTTGATGAGTTTCCATCGCACATTTTGTTGCGAAAGTAACATCTGCCGCGCTTGCTCGTCTTATTCTTATAGATTACAATGGGCGTATACAGTTAACGGATGCGGTGGGCCTACGGCCCGTCGATGGGGGGATACGCATGCGGTTACCCCGCTTTGCCAGGCTCGCAATTTTCGCTGTCGTCGTTTTGCTGATCATAGGCGGTATAGCGTTCGGCCTTTACGCATTGCTAGGTGGGAGCAGACAAATCGGCGCTACTGACAGGATTCAGGCCGAGCTTACCGAAACGGTGGTTCCATTTGCCGACGGATATCTCGTATCCAACGGGATGGCGTTTCGGTTTTACGGCCCCGGGAACAAGGCCGAGGCGGCATGGAGCTATACCGGAAAGGATTTCTCCGTTTCCGATAAGCTGTTGGCGGTCTGGCAGGATTCCAGTCTCGCCGTGCTTAACGCAAAAGGGGAGGTTTCCTTCAATGGCTCTTTGGAGGGCCCTATCGAATTTGCCCGCTGCGGCAAAGAGGCCGTAGCGGCCTATTTGCCGGGCTCGGGCAGTATGCGGGTACTCTCGCGCGAGGGAGGAGAGCTCGACACCATACAGACCGGCGCCATGAGCGTGCTCGACGCAGGTTTTTATTCCGACCAGGATCTTCTGTGGATTTTGCTGCTGAACACCTCTTCCACGCAGCCCACTACTCTTTTGCGCACTTATCAGCCCGGCAAAGCAGAGCTGGGCGGGCAGAGTTTTGACGATCAGCTGATCTACAGCATTGTATACAACGACAACAAGCTCTATGCCGTAGGCACAGGCAACGTATCCATTGTAAGTCTTGCGAGCAACGAGCTTCTCGATAAAAAACCTATGACCTTCGGCTGGCAGCTCATCGATAAAGAAATTATTTCCGGCAACGACGTAGGATTGCTCTTCACGCTTTCAGGCGAAAGCGCGAGCGCCTCTCCCGAGCGCCTGATGCTTGTGCGCGGAGACGGATCAGAGAGGCAACTACACCTGCCACCCGGCTGCATCGCCGCGTTTGTCGGTGCAAAGGGCGTATGGGGCGTTGCGCCGCAAAAGGTATATTTCCTGCCCTTCACCGGCAACATGAGCGAGTATGAGCTCGATTTTACCATCAGTGGAATCGGCAGCAAGCTTCCGGGGGGCAAGGTGATTCTCAGGGCGGACAACGAAACGAAGATACTCACGTTGCCTTAGGCCCGGCCTGATTTTCGGATTCCCCCTGGCGCTGTAAGCCCGCCTGGTAACCCATAACGAAGGAGAATAGCATGAACCTGATCGACATCGCCATATGGGGCGTGCTGGGCGTCAGCATCGTCTTTGGGCTATACTCCGGCTTCCTCGGCTCGCTGCTCAACAGCGCGGGCATGCTTTTGTCCTATCTATTCGCCTGGTGGTTTTACCGTCCTCTTGCGTCGTGGTTTCAGGGGCACGAAGACTGGGTCGGCCAGCTGGTGCACTATACCGAGGGCGCGGCGCGCATTCCATCCTTGGAATTGGCCAGATCCAACATTTCCGCGTTGACGCCGGAGCAGATCTCCGCCACCATCGAACATGCGAATTTCCCGGTGCCGTTTGGCAAGCTGCTTGCCTCCAACATCCAGGGGCACACGCTTGCGTCCGCCGGGGCGAGCACGCTGGGGCAGTATTTCAACAACACCATCGTCGAGGTATCGATCAACCTTTTAAGCTTTGCGATGCTGTTCGTGCTTTTGTATATCGGCTTTTCCATCGCGGTGGCGGCGGTGAATTACACGGTGAAACTGCCGGTGCTGCGCTCGATGGATTGGCTGGCCGGCGCTTTGGTGGGAATCGGCCGGGGCGTCATGCTCGCGCTGGTGGCATGTTCGCTTCTGCCTGTCGTGCTGGCCGCGCTGCCCTCGGGGGTGCCGATCGTGGACAGCATGCTCGCTGGCTCGAAAATGCTCTCGTTCTTTTTAAACAGCAACCCGATTTTGGACGGCATTCGGGGGTTTATCTAGAATCTGTTCGCGCCCGGGGCACGCGCGGGCATATGCAAAATGTTTGCGATGCCCGGCAAGGCGACCAGTCCTAGGCGGCCCAGCATAAAAACGAGAAGGAACATCGGATGATGGCCCTTCTTCTTTTTATTAGCGAAAGCATAGATGACGTTGATTCGTGAAGCAAGTAGCAATGCGAACAATTCAGCGGTGATGGGTGGGATTCTCGAGCGGGTGGCCGTATCTTTGCACGGCTATCCGCTCGCTGCATCACTCACACGACAATACCCAGTTAACCCCGTACTTGTCTTTCAACTCGCAAAAGCACTGGCTCCAAAAAACTTCCACGGGCTCCCTACCAACCATGCCGCCTTCTTTCAAGACATCAAAAGCAGTTTTCAGAGCATCGACACTGCTGAACCCCACATGAATAGACATTCCATTGCCAAAGATGCGCTTCTCGCCGGAGATCATGTCGCCCATACCGATTCCGCGGTTCCCTAGCATCAAAGTTGCATGACAGACGAGCTCTTCTATCTCTTTCGAATACTGGGAGCCATCTTCCGGCAGCGCGTCTTTGTATCGCAAAACTTCAGTTTTAGTCTCAAATGCTTTATCGTACAAGGCAAGGGCTTGCGCGCAGTTCCCATTGAAGGCCAGCTCGGCTCTTACCCCCATGAATTCTCGTTTGCTCAAGACTTCGGCCGCCTGGTTCAGTTCGCTCATCGTCGCCCTCCCCTTTGTGTTTTTTTGGATTAAAGAGAGGGGGCCCGTCATCTCCAGCACAGTATCGCCATTGAGGAAATTCAGGTTTAAATTTAGGTGCGCCGCCGCTTCAAGCTCGCTTACAAAATCACTTAAGATCCTTCTGATTGTGGACAAAGCAGTGATCTCGCCGTCTAAATCATCGATGTTTTTCCTAAAAATCTCAACTAGTGCCGCCGCGTCGTGGTTGTTTAAGATTGCCGATATTTGCTTTACCGGAATTTGCAGTTTGCGTAGAATGATGACTTGTTGCAAGCGCTTAACGGCAGGCTCGTCATAGACTCTATACGAGTATCCATCCTTTTTCAGGCTTGCAATGAGCCCGCTTTGTTCATAATAGCGTAGCATTCTTGTGGAAACACCGTATTTTCTGGATATATCGCTGATTGTCTGTAAGCTCATGTTCGCCCTCCATTTCCTAATCTCTATGGCGAAGTATAAACAACGACATCGTGTCCAAGTCAAGAGGGAGCCGGTAATATATTCTCCACGCTGGCGGCGGAGTTTGGTGAAATGCTTTTGTATCGAGGTGGCGTTGCCGGGCTTTTTTGTGCAAAAGCCGGGTCTGCTGGCGCCCGCCATCACCTATGCCCCAGGCGGGCCTTCCGCAAGTTCGAATCTGTTTTTTTCAAACCTTACGATGCCCTCATCCCGCATGCGACCGAGTTCTGCGGACATCGCGCTGCGGTCTACGGCCAGGTAGTCGGCAAGCTCCTGTCGGTTAAAGGGGATCGCAAACGCATTGCTCCTGGCCCTGAGGGCCTCGGCCGATAGATAGCTTAATAACTTTTCCCGGGTCGTGCGCCGCGAAACGCAGTCGATCTTTTCCGTGAGCGCAACATTTTTTTGCGCGAGTATGCGCACCATGTTTCGAATGAGCCCTGTGTGGTATGTACAGGCGGAAGGGCAAGTGGAGACGATCTTGCGGTAGTCGATCAGCAAGATGAATGCTTTTTCGGTGGCGGCGGCGCTAACCGGAAGCTTATCCACCTGTGCGCACGAAAAAGCCTCGCCGAACAAGCCGCCCGGCTCGATGTGTGCAAGGATGGAGCGGTTGCCCCAGAAATCCTCCTTAAGAATGTTTACGCCCCCGGCAAGCACTACGCCCACCGTAGTTACCGCGTCCCCCGCAGCAAAGATATAGCTGCCTTTTTCGTACTGCCGCTGCGTCGCCGTAAGGCAGCTAAGTAAAGCGCGCAGCTCGTCATGCCCAATGCCGTCAAAAAGTGGACATGCCGCGACGATCGCCAAATATTCCTGCATGACTTTCTCCTTGTGTTGTAAATACAACATATTCTCGCCGGCAAGTATAGTATGCTTTGGCCATCGAGTCAAGGAGGCGAGCAAAATGATCAGAAACATCATCAAAATCGACGCCGATAAGTGCAATGGCTGCGGTCTTTGCGCGGCCGCGTGTCATGAAGGCGCCATCGGTATGGTGGACGGCAAGGCAGTGCTCTTGCGAGATGATTACTGCGACGGGCTGGGCAATTGCCTGCCGGCGTGCCCGACCGGGGCGATTCGCTTTGAGGAGCGCGAAGCGCTGCCCTATAACGAGGCGGAGGTTAAAAAGAACATGCAAAAGGAACAGGCCGCGCCGCTGCCGTGCGGCTGCCCGGGCACGAATTCCCGGGCGATCGAACGCCCCGCCGCCGTGCGCGCCGTAAAGGTTCAGGAGCCTGCTCCGTCGCAGCTGCGCCAGTGGCCCGTACAGCTCAAGCTTGCGCCGGTCAACGCGCCGTATTTCGAAAACGCGCACTTGCTCGTATCCGCGGATTGCGCCGCCTATGCCTATGGAAATTTCCATCAGGATTTTTTGCGCGGTAAGATCGCCCTGATCGGCTGCCCCAAGCTGGATGAGGGCGACTACAGCGAAAAGCTGACCTCGATTTTGACGGCAAACGATATTCGCTCCGTCACCGTGGTCAGGATGGAAGTTCCGTGCTGCGGCGGTATTGAAAACGCGGTAAAGACGGCGTTGCGCGAGTGCGGCAAGATGATCCCTTGGCAGGTTATCACGATTTCAACCGACGGAACCGTACTGGAATAAGATGGGAGGATTCGGAATGGAAAACATGTTTTGCTTTCAGTGTGAACAAACCGCGAAGGGCTGTGGTTGCACCATCGCCGGCGTGTGCGGCAAGGATGCAAGGACTGCCCGAGCACAGGATGAGCTGACCTGCGGGCTGATCGCCCTGGCGAAGGCCGCCGGCGGACGCGCGTCCCATGCGGTGGTGGACAGGATTGTGGACGGGCTGTTTACCGGGGTTACCAACGTAAATTTCGACGCTCAAAAGATCGAGGGCATGGCCTCCGAGGCCAAGGCGGACTGCGAGAAACTTGGCGCAAGAGACATAATGGAGCCGGATAAGCTCTTTAGCGGCGAAGAAAACACCGTGTCGCTGCGCTCCACGCTGCTGTTCGGCCTGCGCGGCATGGCGGCATACGCCCATCACGCCCGCGCGCTCGGCCGGAGGGACGATGCCGTGGATGCCTGGTTTGTCAAGGGCATGGCGGCGCTGGGAGAGGATCGCACTGCCGAAGAGTGGCTTGCGCTGTTGATGGAATTTGGCGGAATCAATCTTCGGTGCATGGAAGTGCTCGATGAGGCGAACACCGGCGCATACGGCAACCCGGCGCCCACGCAGGTACCGCTGGCGGTGGAGAAGGGGCCGTTTATCGTGATTACGGGGCACGACTTGCGTGATCTTGACATGCTGCTTGAGCAGACGGACGGCAAGGGCGTCAATATCTACACGCACGGCGAGATGCTCCCCGCGCACGGCTATCCAGAGCTGAAAAAGCACCCGCAGCTCAAAGGCAACTTCGGCACCGCATGGCAAAATCAACAAAAGGAATTCGATAACCTGCCCGCGCCAATTCTATTTACAACCAATTGCCTGATGCCGCCTAAAGCGAGCTATTCGGACAGGGTCTATGCGACATCTGTGGTGGACTTTCCCGGCATGAAGCGCGTCGAGGAAGATGAAAACGGCCACAAGGATTTTTCGCAGCTGATCCAGCATGCGCTTACGCTGGGCGGATACGGCGAAGATCAGGCTCGCGCGGGCATCAACGGGGGCGCCGCCGTTACCACCGGCTTTGGCCGGCAAACCGTCCTGGACGCCGCGCCCACGATTATTGAGGCCGTGAAGGCCGGCGCGATCAAACACTTTTTCCTGGTGGGCGGGTGCGATGGCGCAAAGCCCGGCCGCAACTACTACACGGATTTTGTAAAGCAGACGCCTGCGGACAGCGTCGTGCTAACCCTTGCGTGCGGCAAGTTCCGCTTCAACGATTGGGATGCCGGTACGATCGGCCCGTTCCCGCGCGTTCTGGATATGGGGCAATGTAACGACGCCTACGGCGCCATCAAGGTGGCGCTCGCGCTGGCAGAGGCCTTTGCGTGCGGCGTGAACGATCTGCCGCTTACGCTGGTGCTTTCCTGGTATGAGCAAAAGGCCGTGTGCATTCTTTTAACGCTTCTGTCACTGGGCATCAAGAATATCTACATTGGCCCGAGCGTACCGGCGTTTTTCTCCGCTGATGTGGCCAATCTTTTGATCGGCATGTTTAGCTTGCACCCCATTACCACGGTTGAAAAGGATATAGCGGCAATCTTAACGCCGCAGTAAACTCTTGGCGCCTACAAGCCCCCATGGCGCTATAGCACGTGGGGGTATTCCTTTCTTATTGTGCCTGTAAGGAACTCCGTGGGACGTTTTGCTACAAATAAATATAATACGTAATATGTATTATATTTATTTGTAGCGTTTGAATAAAGGTGTCTGGTTCTTTCATATGAACTTTCCCAAGCCCCCTGCTTCGTTTTCTGGGCAAGGCCTGGTATCGAGCGCATGCAGTATACTTAAGCGGTAGGGGGCGGCCGGACAGACCTGGATAGGCCGAAGGTTTGCGCGATGGAAGAGCGATCGCTGGCCGCAGAAGCTAGCGCAAATACACGCCAAATATCAAAGGTTCCGCCTCAAGAAGGAATAGTCAATGCAAGAAGCTTTTCGCTTCTTGCATCACCATTCAGACCCAACCTATCAATCGATCCAATCTGTGCGGCGAGCTTTTCGCGGCACTATGTTGCCGCCCATGACGTAGTGCCCGGCTCGCCTGCGCCCCCTCCTTGGCTTACAAATAATATTCCCGCATATGTTTGGATATTTTTAAGGTTGGGTCGCGATATTTTTCGTTATTGCCTTTGTTATCTGTCTGAATGGCCCGGGCCGCCTTTTATGGATCATATACAATGGCATCCTTCGAAAAGAAATGCCCCGCGGCAAGCCCGTGGCTTGAGCTGGTTACACCGAGGCGACGATGTGATCGCCCATACTGAAAATTTTTTTTTCGAACTCACCGCTGGCAAGAGGCTGGGAAAACAGATAGCCCTGCATCAAATCGGCATCGAGCGACATAATCACCGAGCATTGTCCGACGGTCTCAACCCCTTCTACACACACCAGATGGCCGATGGAGTGCGCAAGGCGAATGATGGAAGAGAGAAATTGTCTGCCCTCCGGATCGGTTTCAATATCCCGTACAAAAGAGCGGTCGATCTTCGTTTCGGTGATGGGCAGCTCGCGCAGATAGCTAAGCGAAGAGTATCCGGTTCCAAAGTCGTCGATCGCAATGCCTACTCCCTCGCCCATCAGCTGCCCAAGCGCATGTACATCGCCCTGCATTTCCATCACACACGAGCCCTCGGTAATCTCCAGCGTAATATTGCCGGGTTTGAGCCTATAGTGATGCACGAGCGCGAGCACCTCTTCCGTAAGCGTGTGGCGGGTAATCTGGGGAGGAGTAAGGTTGATGTTCATAATAAAGTTTTCTCCGGCGCCTTTGTCGATCCAGGCGCGGCATTGTTTTACGGCCGCGTGCAGAATCCAGCCCTCTACGGCAGGCATCAACCCTGCCGCCTCCAAGCAGGGTAAGATTTCCGCGGGCGGCACGAGCCTTCCATCCGGATCGCGCCAGCGAATCAGCGCCTCCGCGCCGAGGCAAGCGCCATCCATGGCGGAAATGAGCGGCTGATAGTATAGTTCAAATCCGTCGAATTTATGTTCTACCGCATGGCGCAACCGGTTTTCAAGCTCAATCTTTTGCAGATAGTCTTCGCGATCTGAAGGATCAAACGTGGCAAAGCCGTCTTTGCCTTGATACTTGACCCGGTGCATGGTGATTTCGGCATCGGTAAGCAGTTCATCCACGCCCTGTCCTTCGCGGTACTCCACGGCGCCCATGGAAAAAGTGATGTAGATTTCCTTGCCGCCGATGTCGATGGTTTTGCGCCACTTATCGCGCAATGAAGCCATCCACTCAAGCGTGGCATCGCCACTCAAAGCGGAAAGGTCGGCGACGAACAGATCGCCCCCCATATGGTACAGCATGCTTCCCTTGGGCAAATCCATTAAAAGCCCGCTGCCGAAACGCTTGAGCACTTCGTCGCCCACGGCATGCCCGTACATGTTGTTGATGCTCTTAAAGTCATCCAGATCGATCATAACGATATGGCCCTCGTTCGGCTCTTCTCTAAGCCGCCTCCCCTGATCGCGATAGAACGATATGCGGTTGGGAAGCTGTGTGACACGATCGGTTAGCGATTGCTCTTCCAGATAGGTGTTGTATTGCCCCATCGCTTCGATGTTGAAAATGGAACCCGCCATTAGTGTGGGTTCTTGGTTGTCGTCAAAGGATGCCTTGCCGCGCCAGGCCGTCCAAACCGGGGCCCCATCCGGCCCGATTAAGCGAATTTCCAACGCGTATTCATCGGTTTTTGCAGAATAGATGGCTGCCAAGGCGTCGGAAAACCGATCGCGATCCTCTTGAACGACACATTCGAGGAAACCCTCCATGCCGCTTTCGAACGTAAGAGAGGACAATTTGGCAATGCTCATCATTTTAGGAGAAAATTCCAGCGTATTCTCGCGGATGTCGAAGACGTATACACAATCCGAGCTGCCGTCTACGATCAACCGGTTGATCAGGCGGCTCTTTACCTGCTCCGTCGTGTCAACCACGGTGCCCGCCAGTAGAGCGGCCTTGCCCAAGGCATCCCGGTTGGATAGGCCACGACAACTCAGATGTGCAACTGGCCCGCCGGGCTTGCACGCACGAATTTCGAGCTCCAGCATGTCGGTCTTTCCAAGGCGAATTCCCCGCAAGGCCCCTAGCATCCGCCGCCTATCGTCCGGCAAAAGCGCGCGCATCAACGATCGGCCCAAGTAGCTTGGGTCGAGCCCAAAATCGCGGCATAAAAGATCGTTGCACCATAACTCCTGCGTCGAAAAGTCGAAGCTAAACAGGTAGTTGGCTGCGCCGTCTGCCATCAGTCGGGTGATTTCCTGCTCCCGCATTTGGTCGGAAATATCCGTAAGAGACCCGACCGCCTCGACAGGGCGCCCGGTTTCGTCGAGCAGCAAGCTGGTGACCGCGTTTACCCAGCGGTAGTTGCCATCCCGGATGCGCATGCGAAACGCTGTAGCGGTTCCGTCGTCATATCCTCCGCTCAAGTCTGTCAGACCCTGAACCAGCTTTTCCAAATCGCCTTCGTAGATGTAAGCATAGAGGTCTTGTATTTGGTCAAAATGCGTCGGCGCATCGACATATCGTAGGATTTCAGGCGAAAAGTCTAAACCGCCCGTCGCCAAATCCAGGGAAAAGGTCGCCATGGTGGTGTTGGTAAGAATGGTATGCAGCTTAAGAAGATCCTCGCCGGAACCGGGCGCTTGAACGGCAGCTCCGCGAGGAGCGACAAACGCGCCGCGCGCGGAATCGATATCGGCGACGACGCGATTGCGCCCCTGCCTCTTTGCATCGCCAAGCGCCACCATCGAAAGCCTGACCAGGGCTTCAGGGCCGCCAAGGGCATCGGGAACGCGGACAGCCAGCCCGATGGATATCGTAATATACGGGCTGTTGGTGGAGTCCGGATTGGGAAGCTGCAATGCTTCCACGGCGGTGCGCAAATCCTCCGCAGCGCTCAGCAACGCGTCCTCGGCGCCCGCGAAGGGTAAAAGTACGGCAAACTCTTCGCCGCCATAGCGCGCGAGCATCGAGGTGGCATGGTCGAGCCGGGCCTGCAATGCCGCGGCGATTCTTTGCAGGCACAGATCGCCTTGTTGGTGGCCGAACCGATTGTTATAACCTTTAAAGTGATCCACGTCGATTGCGAGCATGGCAATCGGCTCGCCGAGGTGTTTGCATTGCGCCCATGAACGCTCAAAATATTCGTCGAACGCGCGGCGATTGGCGACGTGGGTAAGCTGATCGGTGGTAGACATGCGGTCGAGCTCTTCATTCAGATTTTGCAGATTGTCGTATGCCGAGCTCATCTGTTCGTTGGCTTGCGTAAGCTTTTTGTTGGATACGAAACCGTTGACAAAGCTTGAAAGGTTGATGAGAGAAAAGAAGATCGTAGCCGACGCATAAAGCGCCCAATAGTAGAAATGAGTATAGCTGTAGCTGGCCGTGTTTCCGAAAAAGGCGACCATGAGGGCGATACATGCAAAAAATATGCCCATATACAGAAATAGGGTTTTGCGGGTGAACAGCGGCACCAAGGCGATCATCAAAATGATGGCATAAGCGCGAAATTCGGAGCCGCGCAATACGATCTCCCAGCAATTCATCGCAAGTTCGCAGCCTAAAAACAAAGCCCAGAAAATATAGGGTGCCGCACGGCTAACCTGGGCTGCTTCCGTGCGCAATTTACCGGAAAGGTAAATGCCCGCTCCAGCCATCATCAAGGCATAGACCACGCATGTGATCAAAAACCAATAGTCCAGTTCCGTCCGTACATCCGATGCAAGCAGGTGGTAGCCGATGGTCAGGGCCTGGGTTACGATGGTGGAAAATGCGACGATCATACTGCGAACGAGATTGTTTTCATGCCGGAACTGCCGGTAGGATTCGCGATATTCCTCCGGAACGTTCGCTCCAAGCTCGATATGGACATTGTGCTTTATGCGGTTGAGTGGTTGCATAAAAATGCCAACACTCCTTTTTTATGTCAATACCTTAAAGATATCATACAATAAAAAGGAGTGTTTGAATATGGCAGTTTCCGCGGTTTTTTTGCAAAAAGTCACAAAAATAGGGGCATATAGTCACACGTGTGAGTGGGAATCTCTATCCATTCATCGCAATAGCGCGGAATACCGGGCATCCAACGCTTGAACAGTCTCACGCAACTGGGAAAACTGCGAATCAGTCACAGGAAGTCCGGGCTTTCTCGGCGTGCCGAAGGGAAGGCCGCGCAACGCGAGAAAGGCCTTTTCCAGCGCTAAATTGCCGTTGCCCATCGCGGTTGAATAGGCCCGCAAGGCCTCGTCGACGCGCCGGGCCGCCACAAGATCGTTGTTTTCAAGGGCGCGCCGCACCGCGACATAGGTTTCGGGGCATGCGGACGAGTTGCCCGATACGATGCCTTTCACGCCGTCCATTGCCAGAAGCGGAAGCGTAAGATAATCGCAGCCCTGCAGCACTTCAAACCCGTCGATGGCTATATAGGCGCGTGTTCTCGCGAAATCGGGCATGGAGCACTTGATGCCCACGATGTTCTTGTGCTTGGCGCTCAGGCGCGCGGCAAGGTCCGGCGAAATATCGTTGCACGCAAACTGCGGGATGACGTACAGGTAAACCGGCAGATCCGTCGAGGAAGCCACGTCGTCATAGAATGCCTCCATTTCCCTTTCGCCCAGTGGAAAGTACATCGGCGTTACGACGCCTACGCCGTCGGCGCCGATCGACTGCGCGTGTTGCGCGAGCTCGACCGTTTCGCGGGTTGTGATGGAGCCGATGTGTACATACACCGGCACGCGGCCCGCCGCCTTGCGCACCACGGCTTGCGCCGCGAGCTTTCTTTCCTGCGTGGACATGCGCAGCATTTCGCCCATCGATCCCAGCGGGTAGAGGCAATCCACGCCCCGGTCGATCAAATAATCGCACAAGTTTTCCAGCGCGGGGATGTCGAGTTCGTCCTCAGAAGTAAAGGGCGTAAGCATCGCGGTGACGATGCCACCAAGCAGCTTGGCCATAATAAATCCTCCTCGTTTTCTGCCGCCGGCAGTATTTATTTAGGGATACAAAAACTATCATGCCGATGTATTATACCCCTGCGCCCATCAGCACCAGCGCAAACAGGCACAGAGCGCCGGCGATGACGACGGCTCCCGCGGTCATCCATGCGCGCTTTACCAACGGGAGGCGCGCGAGCAGCAGGCTGACCACTAGGCAAGCCGCCAATGCGGGCGCCGCGGCGAGCATGAACCCTTCCATGCCGGAAGAGGAGCCGAGCATGAGCCCGGCGGGGGTCTTTTCAAGGGCAAGGCGGGCGATCAGCGCATACAGCGCCCAACACAACACTCCGCCCAACAAAAGCGATAAAATCCTTCGAATCAACTGAACCTCCGGCGATCGAACGCCTCTATCTCGCAGGCATGCAAACATGCAGGCCATAGGCATATGTAAGGAACTCTCGCTCAGAATACTAAATCTTAACCCTGTCGAATTACTAGCGTATGCCGGAATCCCCGCGGCCACTGAACAAATTGTTCAGCACCACCGCGCGCCCCTTGATATTTTGCCGGGGCAGAGCGCCGACTGCGGCGAGGCGGCTATCTCCGGATACGGGCCTATTGTCTCCCAACACAAAGTAACAATTCTCCGCCACCATCGTGGGGCCAAAATCGTCTTCAGCAGGCCAATCGACATACTTTTCCGTCAAAGGACGGCCGTCGACATACACGATCCCCTCGCGGATCAGCACCATTTCCCCGGGCAGCGCGAGCACGCGCTTGATGAACAGCTCGTCGTGTTCGGGATAGCTGCACAGCACGACATCGCCGCGCTTGGGCTCGCCGAGCCAATAGTCAAATAACAAAACGGCCACGCGTTCGTTGGAATGCAGCGTACCCTCCATCGAAGGGCCTTGCACGGTGGTAATCTGAAACACAAACGTCCGCAAAAAAAGCGTAAGCGCCAAAGCAAGGCCGACCGTAATGGCGGCCTCAATTAAGCGAATCCTGCGCTTGGGCTTTTTTTTCGGGCGCTTGGGTTGCGCCTCGCCCATTTCGGGATTATCCGCCCGCGCGGGCGCGCCCTCTTCCGGGGGCTCGCCGTCATGCGGCCTAAAATCATCGCGGGCCGTCATAGTTCCCCCTCGCCTTGGGCGTTCGCTCGCTCGATGAGCTTCTTCATGCGCTTTACGTACTCGGCGCGCTCCAGCATCACGATGCGCCCGCAGGTGCGGCAGCGCATTTTAATGTCCATGCCCACGCGAATCACCGTCCAAGCGTCGCCGCCGCAGGGGTGTTTCTTGCGCGTCTGAATCACATCGCCCAACAAAATCTCGTCCATAGCGTTATTATACTCCATGTGCGAACGGCTTTCCAGCCCGCATGCACACTGCTTTTTGACATTCCCGTAGCGACTGCCCGGCATGGGCATCCACGCCGGGCAGTCGGGTTCACGGCAAACGGTATCACCAAGGTGCGTGGTCGGGCGCCTATAGGATATCCGTACGGGCCATGACCTATAGCGTCGCGGGTTTAAGGCGTGCGGCGGCCATAAAGCCGGTTGCCTGCCTACGGAACGGCCGCAGGGTAAACGAGTAGGAAAGCGTGCGGTTCAGGTACAGCCGGTATTCCTCCATGGGCTCCGGTCCGCACGAGTTCGAACCCAGGCCGCCCTGCGCAAGGTCGATGGATACCACGGTATCCCCCCCGCGCGGAAGATCGACGGTATGCTTAGCGTCGCTAAGCTGCGCGTCGGTATAGTCGTGCGCGGTAAAGGAAAATGTCTTTTCCTCTTGCGCAATCGCCATCAGGCCGCTGCCCATCGCATCGGTAACGGCGGCCCAGCGGCATTCTCCCTTTGCGCCGTTTTCTTGCGGCCGGATATAGGGCACGTGCTGCGCCGCGACTAAGCCTGCATATACGCCCACAAGCGCGCTGTCCCTGCGATCCGGATAGTTTTCGTGCGGCCCGAGCCCATACCACGCCACGCGGTCGAAGCGCTTTGGCATGGTAAACTGCATGCCGATCTTCAGTAGATACGGTAGTTCGCGCAGAGGGGAAAAGGCGGCGGATATGCGGATATCGCCGTCGGCGCGCACTTCGTAGCGAAGCGCAAGCTCCGCAACCGGCGCCACGGTGTAGCTGCCCAGCACCATCTTAACCTCCACCACAACGCTGTGCAGTGTTTCGCGCGCCCAAGTAAAGCCGACGATGCGCTGCGCAAGCCTGTCAAGCCCCAGCGCTTGCCATTTGAGCGCGTGGCGCACATCGTTGTCGGTTGGCGCGCGCCACAGCGTGGGGCTGGGCGGGGCGATGATAAACTGCCTGCCCTCGTGAACATAAGAGCACAACGTGCCGCGCACGGTGTCGAACTCGCAGGAAAAATCCCCCGCGTTCATGCTGAGCGTATGCCCGACCTCGCTTGCATGTAGCGCGGGCAGGAGCGTGAGCGGGTTTTCGCGCAGCACCGGCCGCGTAGGCAGCGCAAACTGTGCGTGCGCCACGGTATAACCGTGCGAAGCCCACGGCGTATCGCCGCGCTGACATAGATAGATTTCGAGGAAGCATTCGCCGCCAAGCGGCAGCTTGCCGGGGATTTGCACCGTGGCCTCCGCGCCGGGGGCCACTGGGGGAAGCTTAAGCATGCCCTGCCTGAGCGCCTCGCCCTCGCGGCGTACGATATAGCGGCAATCGAAAACATCAAGCGGCGTAAAGGCGAGCATATTGCGAACGCGGATCTTGCCCAAGGCTGGGTCCGGGCTGTCAAACCGGGCGGGCTGGTAGGCGGTTTTTAGCTCCGTAAGGCTGGTGTGCGGCGTGCGGTCGGGAAATACCAGGCCGTCTACGCAAAAGTTTCCGTCGTTGGGCTGGTCGCCCCAGTCTCCGCCGTATTGGTAATAAGGCTCGCCCTTTTCGGAAAGAGCCTGCACCGCGTGATCCGTCCATTCCCACACGCACCCGCCGATCAGGCGCGGGTAGCGGTAAAAGGCATCCACATACTCGCGCAGGTTGCCCGGGCCGTTTCCCATCGCATGCGCATACTCGCACAGAAAATACGGGCGCGGGTCATCCGTTCGCTGCCCCTGGCGGACAACTTCTTCCACCGGCGGGTACATCCTGGACACCACATCCACCATCGGCTCTTCGTTAGCGGGCTCGTAGTGGATCGGCCGGCTCTTGTCCATCGCGCGGATGGCCGCGGCCATCGCGTCGTGGTTGGGGCCGTAGCCGCTTTCGTTGCCCAGCGACCACATGATGATGCTGGGGTGGTTGAAATCCCTCTCCACCATGCGCACCGCGCGGTCGACAAACGCATCCTTCCAATCCGGGTTTTTGTTCAGCTTCCAGCCGTGCATCTCATCGCCGTGGGCCTCCAGGTCGGCCTCATCGATTACATAGAGCCCGTACTCGTTGCACAGTTCGTACCAGCGCGTGTCGTCGGGGTAGTGGCTTGTGCGCACGCAGTTGATGTTGTGGCGCTTCATCAGGAGGATATCCTGCTGCATCAACTCGAGCGATACCATGTGCCCGGTTTCGGGCGAGCTCTCGTGCCGGTTGACACCCCTGAGCTTTACGGCCGTGCCGTTGATCAAAAGCTTGCCGTCTTCGATTTTTACCGTGCGGAAGCCAACCCTTGCGCACTTTACTGTGGTTTCGCCGTCCGCGCCGGTAAGCGTAACCAGCAGCGTATATAGGTTTGGCGCTTCGGCCGACCAGGGGCGGATATCCGCAAGCTCGGCAGAGTAGTCGATGGGCTGCTCGTAGCCCGCATCCACGTGCACGTCTTTGGCGGTGTGCGAAAGCAGCACCTCGTCCCCGTCAAGCAGCTGAAACTCGACCGAGTAGCCGGTTACGCAGTCGACGCTCGATGAATTGCGCACCACCGCGCTCACCGACAAAGCGCCCTTGGCGTTTTCGGCTTCGTAATTCGCCAAAACGCGCACGTCGCGCAAAACCACCTCGGGCTGGCCCACCAGGTATACATCTCTTACGACGCCCGACTGGCGCAGGAAATCCTGATCCTCCAAATACGTTCCGTCGGAATATTTAAGCACTTTGAGCGCCAGCAGATTGCGGCCGCCCACCTGCACCATCTGCGTGATGTCGAACCGGGCAGGCATGTGCGGCACCTTGGAAAAGCCCGTCATTTGCCCGTTGACGTAGACGTAATAGGCGCTGTCCACCCCATCGAAGGCAAGGCTGATTTTATACCCCTTCCACGACGCCGGCACGGTGAACTCGCGACGGTAACAGCCCACCGGGTTTTCATCCGGCACATGGGGCGGATCGTAGGGGATAGGGTAGTTGACATTGGTGTAATGGTGCGGCTCATAGCCCGAATACTGCCACATGCCGGGCACGGGCACGACGTCCCAGCGGAGCTGGCCTACTTTATAGTCCGTCTCGACAAAATCGTCCGGCACCAAAGAAGGGTCCGCCGCGCGGTAAAAGCTCCAATCGCCGTTGAGCAGACGGAAGTATTCCGAAGCGCCGCGCTCGCCGCTCAGGGCGCTTTGCTTATCGTGATAGGGCAAAAGCGATGTGTGCCCGGGCAAGCGGTTGCGGTGAAGGATTAAGGGGTTCTGCCAATCTGCGGGGCTTTCCGGCTTCATAGGCGTGCCTCCTCCCGTGATATAAGGAAAACGTATGTGATCTGCTAAATTATACCCCATTGCGGGGCACTTCTCAACAGGCGCCGACGTGCATGCAGCCTTTACATAAAGGCCTGTCGCCCCCAAGGGGCGCTGTGCCCAAATGCTAAGTAGCCGCTGATTAAAGGAAGGCGATAAAATTTGCGATAGATTTTCGCGACCGACAAGGAACAGGAGCGAGGCGCAGCTTTAAGCTACGTTGGGCGAAGCGCGACACCGCAGGCTGCAAAAAGATTCACAAAGACGCGCCCCGAATGAACCAGAGGTTACCTAAATCCCTACCACGGCGCATGACCTCGCGCGATGGCGAGGAGCCGCTGCCGCTCGAACGGCGGCTGGAGTTCCGCAAGCCTGGCCGCCGCCACGATGGGCATCCACGCGAGGATGTGATCGGCGGAGCACCCGGCTATATCGCAGTACAGCCTCAGGTAGAGCTTAGCCAGATCCGGATAGCTTTGCGAATACAAAAGGCAGCTTCGGCACACATCCGCGCGGATATCCCCGGCGGTGGCGTCCACCCAGTCGATGATCGCCACTTGATCGCCGGCTTTTATAAGATTGAACGCGTGGAAGTCTCCGTGGCACAGCCGCATTTCGTACGTCTTGCCGGCAAGCGCCTTAAGCAACGCCGCCTTTTCGCGCCGTTCAAGATCCTGCGCAGCCCGGATGAACGCGCCAAGCCGATCCCGCATCGCTTCAAGCCCTTGCGCGGCGTGGTGACTATGGATGCCCTTATGGATTTGCGCCGACAGCTCGAGGTAGCGCTCCGCCTCGGATATATCGCAAAGGATGAGCTCGCCCAGGCTCGGCCCCTTTATATGTTCCATGACGAGCGCCTGCCTGCCCTCTATTTCCGTCACTTCCAATACCTGCGGAACCGGAAGCCCCAGCGCATGGGCATAGCGCTGCTTGTGGGCCTCGCGGGCGGCCTCGCCGTTTGGCAGGCGCTCGTCGTATAGCTTGACAACCGTCTGTCCCATCCGGTAAATTTTCGCCGTATTGCCCACGGCAATGGGTTCTCCCAGGTTCATCGTCTTTCTCCTCCTCATTCTAACGCTCGTTCGCACATGCCGACAGCCGGAAACATCCTTGTGCTACGACGCCTCACCCTCTATAATCGAAGAAAGTACAAATGATGATAAGGGGGCGGGCGAGTTGTTCGGATATGTCCGCCCATGGATAGACGAACTAAAAGTGCGCGAAGCGGTGACATACCGCGCGTACTATTGCGGCGTGTGCAAAAAGCTGGGCAAGAGCTGCGGGGCCGCGTGCCGCCTCGCCCTCCAGCACGATTTTGCGACGCTCGCGCTGGCGATGGACGAGGTGTTCGCCTCCCCCTGCGCGGTCAACCCGTCCCGCTGCGCGGTAAATCCGTTGCGCCGCCTGCCCGCCGCGTCCGGCGCGGCGGTTTCGTATGCGGCGGATGCGCACGGCATCCTGCTGCTCGCCAAGGCGCTCGACGATAAGGCCGACGGCTCGGCGCGCGGCCTGCTTTTCGCGCCCCCGTTAAAGCTGCTGATGCGCGATGCGGCCGCCCGCGAACAGGGGCTGTATCAGGCCATGCTCGCGATGCTTGCGGCCCAGCGCGAAGCCGAGCAAACAGGCGCGGGCGTGGACGCGGCCTCGCACCCGTTCGCCGAATTTTGCCAACGGATGTTTGCGCCTGAGGAGGCCCCGCCGCGGCTGCGCGATGCTCTTGGTTGGCTGGGCTACAATCTTGGCAAGTGGATCGGCATGGCCGACGCGCTGGACGACTTTGAAAAAGACAAAAAGAAACGCGCGTTCAACCTGTTTCACGGCTGCGCGTCGCGGGAGGACGCGGTCGCTTTCGCACTGCCGCTAATGCACCAATGCGCCCAGAACGCGCTGGCTGCGTGGGAGCTGGTTCCCCAGAGGGATCATCACGCGATTGTGGGCAATGTATTGGCGGAAGGCCTTATGGAAACCGCCGCGCGCATTGCTGAGGGGAAAGGCGCGGCAGGGAAGAGGAACGGCCGGTGACGGACGATTTGGCAGGCGGATAAACGCTTATTTGCGTATCCGTGCATTTTCGAATCTGCATGGGGCCTTATGGCGAAACTGAACAATGAATCGATGGCAGTATCGGCAGGAAATTGCCACATCGCTTTCCCATGCCCTTTGGCATTGCCCCTACAATACCATGCGTTTCCAGATAATACTATTAGAACATACATAGGAATGCTATCTAAAAATAGGCCCGGCCAAGTGAAAGGCGGGTGCATCTTTTGCGGAAGAAGAAAGGTGGAGCGGTTGATGCCGCGTTTCCACCGGCTCTTTCTTCGCCTGCAATCGCCCAAGCATTCGCTATGCAATTCTTATATTAAGATTTGACGGCATACAAGAACCGGGATGGCGGCAAGCTTAAGGATCCCTTCCGGCCCGTTCACAGCTATACGTACAACACCGAAGGGACCGCCGAATCGGCCAGGCCTCTGACCTTCGGGCACGCAATCCGCTTTTTTAGCATAGTGGACAGGTCCATAAAAAAGCAAAATTGGCTTATAAGTCCTATAGAACAGTTTGATGCTATAATCTTGTATGCCTAAAACAGGGAAAGTGATTGTCGAAAGGAGGGGGAGCGGCCACCCGTCGCGTGGGACAGGCTATAGCGCGGCTTACAGGAAGACGCAAGAGCGGTATCTGAGCCAAATAATTCTAATAGACCAAATAATTTTCTTTTAGAAGCATTGAAGCTGCAAACAAACGAGGACACAGGCGAGGGAGGCCTCCCGTCCAAATGATTCTTATGGAGCAATTCAATGACTAATGGAATTGTTCGCCAAAAACAAAGCCGCCCCTGAAGGAGCGGCTCAAAGGTGCAGGCGACCGGGCAAGCATTACTGCGGCTGTAGCGTTTGCAAAAGCTCGACGAAGGCGTCCATATCCGTACAATCGGTGGAAATGACGTAGCCGCGGCCGCCGTAGTCAAAGCCTGCTACAGTGCTACCGACGTCGCGCGTCAACAGCGCCGATGCGTCGATCGTGCGCAAATGAACTTGTCGCATCTCGAGAAACTCGCCGGATGTAATCGAACTTTCTAAATTGGCCTGCCGCACCACGGATATGTTAAATCCATTCCATTGGTACATTTCCGCTGAATAAATATCCGAAAGCTTCTGGTCGATAAGCTTGGCCTCTTCGCTTGCAAACCGGAGCAGTCCGGCTTCCGGGTCGTATGTTACCTTCTGCGTGTTGACCAACATCATGCCGAAGTTCGCGCGCAGCGGGGGCACCAGCCCCACTACCAGCGCGAACGCCACGATCAACGTGGCCGCGACGGCCACCGCCCTGTAGGCAAGTTTTCGCTTCTGATCGCCGCGCTTGTTGCGGGCCCTGTGCGCTTCGCTTACGACATCCACCGCGTGCAGCGCGGGCCTCATGGATGCGACGAAGGCCTCGCGGTCCGGCGGGGTCACGTCCTTCACGAACCAATCGCTGTGGCGGAGCACGTAGTTCCGCAGCGCTTCGTCCTGCTGTCGTTCGTTTTGCCGATTGGGCTTCATGGCCGCCTCCTGTATCTTCGCACAGTGATTCTACTGCTTACAGATCGTAAAAATTCACTCGTGGGACATGTTTTTGGTGGAATTTACCTGTCATTCACGAGGGAATTCATGGAAGTATGCAAAAAATGTTGGCGCCGTGGTGTCGGAAATCGTCGAATTCTGTCCCATACCGAAACTTTTCGCCTCTATATGCCACGCAATTCCAAGGAGGGTATAAAATGACAAAGAACCGCACCCTGAAAGTGATCGCTTCTCTCGCGCTGGCCGTCTCGCTGGTGGTTATGTATCCGCTCAGCGCGTTGTCCGCCGATCTGCCCGAGATCCCGGAAACCCCGGACGCGGAAGTCGTCGAAGAGATCGTCGACGGCGGCCTGGTAGGCCCCGAAGAGCCGGTCCTCCAAGCGGCCGCTCTGGGCGGCGGCATGTCCATCCAGTCGATCACAAAGTCGGTCACGCTGAGCAAGGATTCGTCCAGCAGCGTGAGGATCAGCGGCTACCTATCGCTCATGCCTTCTCAAAGCGTCACATACACCATTTTCCTCAAAAAGCTGGTGGGCGGCTCGTGGCAGCCCTTCCTCAGCTACCCGATGTCCGGAAGCGGCACATACGTCTCCTTCGATAAGTACCCGTCGGTGGACGTCGGCTACATCTACATGGTGGAAGTCGTCGGCACTGCTTCGGTTGATGGCGGCTTCAGCTTCAGCTCCTCCACCTTAGCCATGATGTAGCGGCCCCTGCTTCCGGTGGCCCAGGCCGCCCGGAGCGGCCGCGTTACCAAAACCCCGCCGCGGCCCCTGGCGACCGCCCGCCCCTTGATCTATCATCAGAGGCGGAACGAGTACTTCGCATCGCGGCGCATAGGCTCCCGTCTATTATATCGCGACGGGAAGCCGTGAACAATAGCCTTCCGCCCGAATCGGGCACGAAAGCGCTTATGTCTTGCCACGCGGGCTTGTATGGTTCCCATATCGAGGCCCTATGAACCCCTTATCGTATCTGTATTGCCTTTCATATTTTTACGCAATTCTTATGGAGCCTCTATCGATTCTTTATCGTACCTCTATTGGGCCCCTGCCCCCCATGTTCATAGCGGGGGGCCGCATAACCGGGAGGCTATTACAAGCCTCCCGGTTTCATTGACGGCATGGGGGTACAACGACACGGGGGGTACGCGTACCCCCCGTGAGCCCCCCGCCGAGGTGGCACGACGGGGAGCATACGACGGATGGTTGGCAAAGCCCCTTCCCGGCAAGCAAAAGGGACGCCTATGAGGGCGTCCCTTTCGAGTCGCGGATGCTTTTTTGCCCTAAAAGTCCAACGAGGCCTCGGCAACCGCGCCGAAGAAGCCGTGCGCGAGCGGCGCGGGGCGCTCGGGGCGGGAGCGCATGGTAAACACGCCCGCGTTCGTCTGCGAATTTTCCTCGATGGCGGAGATGATCTCCACCGTGTGCAGCGCAAGCTCGGCGCTGGAACGGTGCGGCCTGCCCCTGCGGATGGCCCACGCCATATCCGCAACCGCGATGCCGCGGTGGCTGTTGTGGCAGGGCTCGCGCTTGCCGCTCTTGGCGGGGATGGCCGGATCCTCGTCGCTGTAGGCGTGGGTGAAAGGCATTTTGAAGGAGCCCTCGTTGCCGATGCGCGTAAGGTATACGTAATTGCCAAAGCCGCCGAAGCAGTTCGGATCCGGGCACACGAGCGTGCCCTTTGTTCCGAAGATCTCCACCCGCGGAATCTCCGGCCCGAAGCCCTCGGCGCATAGCACCAGGTTGCCGTAGCAGCCGTTTTCGAACTCCAGGCAGCCCATCAGCGTGCTCGCGCCGGTGCTGGGCACGATTGGCTGCTTGTACTTGGGGTTGAGCGGGTTTTCGTACACGTGCTTGTCGTAAAAGCGCGCGTAGCCCGATGCGCGATTAACCGGCCCGAGCAGCGCCACCAGCGCGTTGATGTAGTAGCCGCCCATGTCGTAGGTGATGGTGGAGCCCTTTTTGCCGAAAGGGGAATCCTCCGGCGGCAAAAACGGGCGGGTAGCCGCGCCGTAGCCGCGGATGCAGATGGCCTGTGCGCAGATCGGGTCGCCGATCCAGCCGTCGTCGATCAACTTGCGGGCCGTCTGGTACGCGGAGCCCAGGTAGATATCCGGCGCGCAGCCCAATCGCAAGCCCTTGGAGGCCGCCAGATCCACATTCGCCTTCGCCTCTTCGTACGAGCCGCCCAGGGATTTTTCGGAGTACGCGTGCTTGCCTGCGCTAAGGATCATCTCCGTCACCCTGGTGTGGTTGAAGATCTCCGTGGTGTTCAACACGATTTCGATTTCGGGGTCGCCAAGGATCTCTTCGGTGGTCATCTGCTTTACGCCGAACAGCTCGGCGCGGGCCTTGCTTTTTTCGGGGATCAGATCCGAACAGCCGACGAAGTCGACGATCTTAAATTGGGTGGTGAGCGTGTTCATATACGTGTAACTGATGTTGCCCGAGCCGATCAGCGCAACCTTGACGGGTTTCACATCCATAAGCTTTCCTCCGCTCTCCCTCTTTTTACGCGGTCATGGCCTTCAGGTTCGTAAGGCTCAGTTCAATGGATTCGTACGGCGGGCGCTGCGTCTTATCCTGCTCCACCGAGCACCAGGCGATGTTTTGCGCCTCGCACTCGGCGATGATGCCCGGCCAGTTCAGGTTGCCCTCGCCCACTTCCATGAACAGCTTGTGCGTGCACTCCAGGAACGTGTGATCGGAATACGGGTCGATGCCGTAATCCTTAAAGTGCACCATGTACATGCGTCCCTTGAGCTTTTTCAGCCATGTGATTACGTGGCCGCCGCCGGCCTGCAGCCAGTGGGTGTCGGGCTCGAAGAACACATATCTTTCGTCCGTACCCTCCACGATCTGCTCAAGGAGGGTCTTGCCGTTGATTTTCGTGAAATCCACCGCGTGGTTGTGGTAGCTCAGGTGCACGCCGCCCTGTTCCATCAAAATCTTGCCCGCGCGGTTGAGGCAGCCGATGAACCGTTCAAGCTCCCACGGGTTGCCCAGCACCACCGGGGGCATGTTGGATACCATGATGTTCTTCGCGCCGAGTACCCTGCATTCTTCGAGCTGCTTGGAAAAGTCGTCCCCCTCGAGCTCCGGATAGCGAAGCCCGTTTGCCGATACGACCGTCAGCCCGATTTTCTGCATATAGTCGCGGTATTCCTCGTTGGAAAAGCCCTGCGGCGTGCCCATTTCTATGCCCTCATAGCCGATGGCCTTCACCCGCCACAGAAGGGTTTGGATGTCGTTTTTATACGTAAGCTCCGTGGGCTTGGAGCGGTAGGCCCCAAGCGCTATAGGCGCCAGAGATATTTTCATTTTTGTGCCTCCTTCGGATGGCGTTTTCGCTACCGGACGCCCAGGCTAAGCATGGCGTCGATGCTGATTTTGAGGCTGTCGAACTCGGAGCCGGGCGTCCTGTCCTGCTCTATCAAATACCATTCTACGCCCGCCTCGCGGCACGCGTCGATGACCGGCGGCCAGTTGATGTTGCCCTGCCCGACTTCGGCGTAGCGCTTGGGCACGAAGCCCATGCCGCCGTCCTCGGCCTTCCAGTCGATCGCATAATCCTTAAAGTGGACGATCGGAATGCGGTTCTTCACTTTGAGAATCCACTGCGCGGGGTCGCCGCCCGCGGCGCTTACCCAGTGGGTGTCGATTTCGAAGAGCACGGCCTCCGGGTCGGTCTCCTCGATCAGAATGGCCATGCCCGCCTTGCCGTCAAGTTCTGGAAAGTTGCGAAACTCCTGGCTGTGGTTATGGTATTGTAGGCGGAAACCCGCCGCCTTGAACGGCCGGGAAAGCTCGTTGATCTGCTCGGCATATGCCTTAAAGCCATCCACAGAGTGCAGCATGTCTCCAGGGATGGACGGGATGCCCAGGATTTTTACGCCGTAGCGGCTCGCGCTTTCCATCGCCTCGTCGGGCTTGGAAAGATCGCCGTACGCGTCGCAAACCTTAAGGTTATACTTCTTTAAAAGCTCTACATCTTTATCGATGCCCAGCCGCCTGCCTAGGCCGCTTTCGACGCCGTCGTACCCCAGGGCCGCGATTTTTGCATAGGTATCCTCTACCTGCTTGGCGGTGTAGGTATGAAAGCGCACCGTGTAGCCAACTACTCCGATCGGCATGTGTATTCCTCCTCTTACTTACATTTATAGGCCGAAGGACTTGAGCGCCTTGAAAGATTCCTCCGCGCACACGAACGGATCCTGGCCGTAGGTGTTGTCTTGCTCGACGATGAAGGACTTTACGCCGTTTGCAAGCGCGGTTTCGATGATCTGCGGCCACGCAAGGTTGCCGCCGCCGATCTGAGAAAACTGCTTTTCCGTGTCTCCGATGCCGGTTAAATAGTTGGCGGGAGCGAGCCTGTAATCCTTTACGTGCAGATATTGCAGGCGACCGTTGCATTTTTTTATCCACTCGAGGATGTCTCCGCCGCCGGACTGCACCCAGTGCGTATCCAGCAGGAAGTGCACCGCCGAAGGATCGAGCCCTTCGTACAGAAGATCCATGCCCGTCTTGCCGTCTTTAAACCTGCGGAATTCCTGCGCGTGGTTGTGGTAGGCCAGGTATACGCCGTCCTTAGCGAGCGCGCGGCCGACTTTGTTCATAAGATCGATCGCGCGCAGGTAGCCTTCCCTGTCCGCGCGCATTTCGGTGGGCATGGTGCCGATCATGATCTCGTCGCAGCCAAACGCATGGCAGTTTTCGATAAATTTTTCAGGCTCTTTCTCGAGCGCATCGAGCGATGCGCCAAAGCAGCTCATTTCGAGGCCCAAGCCGTCAAGCAGCGCCTTGTGCTCGGCGATGCTAAGATCCGCGGCCGGGCCTCCCTGTATCGAGCGGTAGCCGATATCCCGAAGCTTTTTTAGTTTTTCCGCATATGGCAACGGAGAAGAGCGGACGGTAAAGAGAATGATGGAGATCTTTTCTTTTTCCGGCATGCTGTCGCCCCTTTCTCGTCATGCCTACCCGCGTCGCCGCGACGATCCTTTTTGGTTGTAAAAGGCGGGCGAAGGCGCAAACAGGCTTTCATAAAAACATGCCGCCGAAACGAACCGGCGGCAAAATGATGACTATTCTTCGGTGCTTTGTTCGTCGTTGCCCACATTTTTCCCGTCGCAAGCGGCCTTTGCCTTGCCCGCGGAACCCGTAATATCAAACAGCTTCAGCACAAATTCTTTGACGGCCAGGGATTGGGCCGGGTAGAATTGGTGCACCTTGTTGCCGCTAAAATCGCCGGTGCGCGCTACGTTGACGAGCGAACCCAAGATGTCGGTGACGACGTTGACCTTGGCGATGCCCATCGTGCAGGCCCTGTGGATGTTGTCGTCGCCCGAGCCGGAGCCGCCGTGCATCACCAGCGGCTTGCCGCACGCGGCGTCGATATCGGCGAGGCGCTCAAAATCGAGCTTCGGGGTGCCCACGTAGGTGCCGTGCGCGGTGCCGATTGCCACTGCGAGCGCGTCGCAGCCAGTTTCGGCGAAGAAGCTCTTGGCTTCTTTAGGGTCGGTAAGCATGGAGATGCCGTCCACCGCGTAATTGTCGCCGCGCCCTACGTGCCCAAGCTCCGCCTCGATGCTGACCCCCGCTGCATGGGCGACTTCGGCCAGCAACTTCACCTGCGCCACGTTGTCGGCATAGGGCAAAGTGGATCGATCCGCCATGATGCCTGTGCAATAGGTGCGGATGCCCATCACGCAATCTTCAAAGCTGGGGCTGTGATCCAGGCACAGTGCGATGGGGATGTTCACTTGCTGGGCGTAATATTTGACGATGCTGTGGGAAAACTCCGGGTCGCCCCGGTTGTTCGTCAAAAAGATGACCGGAGAGTTGGCCTGTACGGCCGCCTCAATGGCCGCCCTGATCAAAATTTCGTTATAGCCGGGTACGGCGGGTACGCCGTACTTGCCCGCGTGGGCGACATCAAGGATTTCCTTCATTGGTACAAACATAGTCTTTCTTCCTCCTACTTCCCTCTGTTAAGGGCCTGAGCATGCCTCTTGGCGGATGCAAACAAAGCCCTCGGTCTTTCTCCTAACAAAACCAAGCCTATTGTATCACGCCGACCGACGGGTTCCTAGTGTTCTGACATAGATAAAAGTCGAGATTTCTATCGACGGATTTTGCCGGTAGGGAAGCGGCGCCGGTGCGCGAAGCTTCTATCAGCCTACGGTTTAAGCTTTTTTTATAGTCTCGACGATGCCTTTAGGCAAAATTGAAATCGAGCGGGCCTCAATGCACGCATTTTCTCGCCGGACATATGATGTTGTTGTAGCCCACCCCCCATCCCAGGCAAAGGAGGAATATCCATGTCGTTCTACTCGTACAAGAACTGCAACACGTCCCTGTGTCCCGGAACCATCGCCGGGGATTGCCTCAACGGCCTAAACGAAAAGGTTTGCGTACAGGTGAAAAAGGTGTACGATTCCTGCCTGCAGCAGACGCAGCTGGATGACTACAAGATTACCGTCACCTCCGTGGCGGCCCTGTGCCCCGGCCAGACGCCCCCCAGCATCACGCCCCCTGTGCAGTTTGAAAGCTGCCGCTCGGCGGGTATCGAGGGCATCATCCGCAACCTTACCATCGACAGGCTGTGCGACCGCCCCAACTTTGCCCGCGTGCGTGCGGATATCGACATCCCCGTCGACATTCTCTTTAGCGACGCGAACTGCCGTGAGGGCATCGCCAGGGGCGTTGTCACCGTCCACCGCGACGTGCTGCTGTTCATCCCCGAGGAATCCATCGTGCCCTTTACCATCGAGACGCTCGTGAGCGCCATCTGCGTGTCCGGCAAGTACATAGGAGACAACATCTTCCAGGTGACCATATGCGTCACTATCATCCTCAAGGTGTTGGCCGAGGTCGAAATCCTGATTCCGTCGTACGGCTTCTGCCCGATTCCGCCCTGCGAGGAGTTCGCCGAGAACGTTTACGATGCAATATGATATTCTAGCATGTTCTAACGTTAGCGCGTAAATTAGAAGAAACCCTAGGGGCCAACAGGCCCTAGGGTAATCTGTTGTCTGGGCGAGAGGATTCGAACCTCCGCTTATCTTACCTTAGCATGCCGAATGTGCCTATTTTGGACATATTTCGGTTGATGTATTGCCCGTATAAGCATTAGTTTTGTGGGTTAAAACAAGATGAAGTGGGCTATTTGTGGGCTACGGTGGTTTATGGCAACTTGATCCTCGGCGCGTTGGGCTTGCGGCCGGCCAGTGCGGAACTAATTATGGTTACAATCCACGCACCCATCGGGCGCGACAGCTCGGTCATCCGGCTACTTGCTCAAGTCATCGGCGGTTGTCCCCAGCGCCTCTGCGATGCGCGCGAGAGTTGAAACCTTAGGCGACGCGGCGCCGGATTCGATTTTACCGTAGTGCGGGCGTGACAAGCCGACTTCCTCTGCGATCTGTTCCTGCGTCTTGCCTGCCTTTTCGCGCCGTGCCCGTATATTTTCGCCCATTGTATTTCTGGACTTTTCCCGTTTCCCGCGCACCTGGTAGTAACCAAGCCAATAGGACCCCTGTGCGTCGACATCCAACTGCTTAGGCATACCGGCGCTCGGTATTTCCACCATGAGCTCTGTTAGGGCGTCCGTTTGGGATGCATTTGCCCGCGGTGTCGCCTCGAGCAATAGAGGGATTAGGGTCATGGGGGAGACGACGATAACATCAGATTTTACTTTTCCATCTCCATCCGGATCTAGGATCTCTTCGACGATGGCCACGACCCCACCGATATTGTACCCAAGGCTGTCTTTGACGGCATATTTCATGTTACTGGCCTCCTGTGCTATAATGTTGTATGCGGTATCTCTCCGCATGCGGGTCACTGTGGGGCAGTGTCCGCGATGGAGGCCCTTGCGGGCCTCCTTTACTCGTCTCTTAGTTTGCCCACATCGCCTCGCTGGTGTATGCCTTCCACTCGGCCTCCATCGCGGCGATCACGGCGGTGTAATCTTCCCCGGCTTTGATCTTTGCCATGGCCGTTCTGCCTGTTGTAGTTTGCATGTAGTGGGCGGATAGACTATAGTCTTGGGCATGGAGGTATGCTGCCGCACGGGGGTACTTTTCTTTGAGTCCCTTTACGCTGACTTTCGAGCGGGAGATCGGGAAACAGCATCCGTTTTCGTCGTCTTGCGCACGCTCTACCGCGTCGAAATATCTGTCCACGGCATCCATGGCCGCCTCGATCTCCTTGACACCTTCGATCACGCAAGTCGCAGTCGCGGTGGCTTCAACTATCTCTTCGATGGTCTCGGTTGCTACTTCTACGATTTCCTCGGTCTCTTCCACGGCGGTGGCCAGCTGCTCAGCCTCGTACTCGTGCATGGCCTTGACGATGCTGTACAGGTAGGAGTTGTGGGTGGAGGTGCGGCCCTGGTAGTTGTCGATGTTGCTTACGTCGACCCAGCCGATATCGTCTTTGCCGCGGGACACATACCAACGTACGACGCGTCCGTCGGGGGAAGACCACTGCTTAAACCTGATTCTGATCTCTTCGCCGCCGCGCATGGTTTCGGAGGTTACCAAGCCGTTCGAGCCGATCGTGTAGTCTTTATTGTACTTCTTCATTCTGGTATCTCTCCTTTTTCTCAGGGAGTGGGGCTCCCTTGATCTGATTACATTTTACCATACATTTATATTGCATGCAATATACTCGCTATGTTTTATATTGTTAAGTGTTTGTAAATGAGCACCAGCGGATAAACGCATGTCGCCATGAAGGGGAATGTAAGGAGAGGCCCTTACGGGCCTCCCGCTGTATTTTGCTTACTCGCCCATGTGCAACTTTGCTTTGATCAAATCAACCACGTAGCCAATGTCATCGTCGATCTCATAATCGTTATCATCCATGTGCAGGTTGATGTATTCGTGGAGCTGTTCATCGGTCAGTGAGCGGATCTCGTCGTGATCTACAAACATGGTGAGAGTTTCGACGGCGTCTTTGGCGGTATAGGTGTTGTTCTTCATTTCGGTATCTCTCCTTTTTCTTAGGGAGTGGGGCTCCCTTGATTTGATTACATTGTACAATACATTTATATTGCATGCAATATATTCAAGGTATATTAAGGTTAAATAAATGTAAAGTGGTTTGCTCGGCAAATAAAAAAGCCGGCCGCCGAAGCGACCGGTGGTGCGAACAGCATTGTCAGATCTATAGTAATGTCTGTTGTTCAAGCTGTGGCGCGCACGATGTTGCCTCAAGAGCATCCGGCACCCTCTCAAGGATCATCGTCATTTGCCCACCCTCCAGCCACGCCATGCGCTCGTCTGGCCGCAGGAGCACCGGCATGCGATCGTGATAATCGACCATGCTGTTATTTGCCGCCGTGGTCAAGATTGCGAAGTGTTCGCGCGTTGATCCGTCCGGCTCTTTGTAGGTGTTGTACATCCCAGCAAGGTATAGCATTGATTCGCCGGGCACGCGAAACATGTACTTTTCTTTCACCTTACCTCCCTCGTGCCGCCACTCGTAGAAGCCGGTCGTGGGGATCACCGCGCGTCGCTCCAGCAGCGACTTGCGGAACATACTTTTCTCGGCAACGGTTTCCGCTCGCGCGTTGATCACAACACCCTTGCCATCCCATTTGGGGTACCCCCAACGCATCAGGCGCGCTTGCGATGTGCGCTCGTCGGCGACGATGACCGGGACGGTATTGGTAGGCCGTATTTCGCCTGTTTTCAGCTCGGCGAACTCCGGCGTGCCGCTATACCGCCGGTTGATCTCGTCGATGATCTCGCGCATGGCGATGATGTCGTCCTCGTCATCGATATAGTAGCGCCCGCACATATTCTCAATCCTCCTTTAACAAGTAGAATCGGTTTTCATCCAAAACTAAATGCCTGGTTCGTCCGCGATGTACGAATGCATATTGTATACCAAACCCGCCCGCCGTGGGAGAGGCGGCGCGTATGGGTTTTTGAACATTTTCCAGCTCATACCATCGTCCGTTTTTCCCCTTTATATATTTCGGCACTATACCTTCGATACCCCCGCTACCGTTGAAAATTGCTGAAACAGTCACAAGGAGCCGCCCTGGGTTTTCGTACTGTCCCGACATTTCCGCCCCTCCTAGCTATGGAAATATCCCACCGGATGGATCGTGTGGGTGCCCTTGGGGTCAATGCCCATCAACTTTGTATCCTCATACATAATGCCCCGCTGGATAGCGAGGTATCCAAAACGGTCGCGGATATCATCCACGGTGTGCTCCAGGATCTCCATTTTTTCAGCCTTGGCATCATCGGTATACACGGGCATGGACAGCTGCAATAGGCCGTTCGTGGGCGTTAGATTGCCGACGCGCACACCTACGGATCGTATGGGCTTGTCGCGATCCCATCGGTAGTTAGCGGCGAATAACGCCATGCAGACCTTAACGATATCGGCCGCCAGCTGCGTGGGGCGCGGTACCTTTTTCTGCCGGACAAACGATGCAAGTGTGTTGTCGCGCACGTAGATCTCAATGACCTGGCCGCGAAATCCGTGATCCCTAAGGCGCGCCGCGACGCTCTCCGCCAATAGGTATATGGTGCGCTTGACATCGGTATCGCATGTAAGATCGCGGGGCGTGGTGGTCGAGTTGCCGATGCTCTTGATCGGTGCAGAGTCTCCATACCGCGATACGGGTGATGTATCCAAGCCATTGGCAAACGCCCACAGCACGTCTCCCATCTTGCCCAGTGTATAGCGCAATGAGTCCTGGGGATATCTCGCAAGGTCGCCGATCGTCCACACGCATCGCCTTTCGAGCTTTTCACGCGTCGCGGGGCCGACATATAACAGGTCGCCAACGGGCAACGGCCATACGGTCTGCTGGTAATCCTCGCGCGTTATAACCGTGGTGTAATCCGGCTTGCGCATGTCGCTGCCAAGTTTGGCAAAAATCTTATTATAGGATACGCCCACGGAGGCGGTGATGCCCAGTTCATCTTTTGCCCGGCGGCGAATCTCATTCGCGATGTGCTCCCCGTCACCCATGATCCCGCTGCCTGTTACGTCCAACCAGCTTTCATCGAGGCCGAACGGTTCAACTTGGTCGGTGTAATCGCCAAAGATGCGGCGCATTTCGTTGGAAAATCTCTGATATAGGCGATAATTGGGGGGTAATACGTGTAGCTGGGGACAAAGACGTAATGCTTCCCGAATTGTGTTACCGGTCTTGATGCCGTACTGCTTGGCCTGTTTGCTGGCCGCAAGAATGATCCCATGGCGCATCTCGACATCGCCGCCAACGGCCACGGCTTTACCTCGCAATTCAGGTCGATAGCACTGTTCGCATGACGCATAAAAACTGTTGCAATCCGCGTGTAGCACCACGCGATCCATACATCCCACCTCCTACAAGGGAATATATGTTCCTGTATCGCGAAGCATACATGCGTTCGCATCGCGGTGTCAAGTGGCAAATATCACCATTTAACTGGTGCCGTTGAGGGGTGCCGTACTTTTGGGGAATAAAAAAAGACCAGCCCGCCGTGGGCTGGTCGAATACCATCAAATTAAGTGTACTATTCGTCTTTTTTGCTTTTTATCTGCATCAATGCCTTTTTGAGCACCTCGGGCAGCGGCAAGCCGATGTTTCCCCAATTCTCCAGGATCGACAGGCCCTCGTTGGCGATGTAGAACGCGCACACCGCTGATCGCAGCGCGCCGTTGGCGGCGGGTACAATCCTGTCCGCGAGCGACGCGACGGCGACGATGACAAAGATACCCACCTTTTTAACGAGCCCGCGAAAGCCCACCTCGCTAGATAGGGAGCGGTTCGCGGCGGCGCATGTTACGCCGGATACATAGTCCGCGACGACGAGCGCGACCAAGACCATGAGGATGGGATCCCATGCCCCGATCAGCCACGTCATTACCCCGGCAATTACAGCTACCGCCCCCTTACCAATTGCAACAAAATTAATCTCCACGTACAGCCCTCCTTATATATCGATCGCAAGCCATGTCCTTGGCCCGCAAATTCCATCCGCTGTCAGACCTCGCGACCGCTGAAACGCCTTTAGCGCCGTCTCCGTTGCCGCGCCGAAAATACCGTCAGCCTTGCCACAGGCAAAGCCCTTGGCTGTAAGCACCGTTTGCAGGTCGCGCACTGCGTCGCCCTTGGAGCCTCGTCTTACGGTGGGGCGCGTAGTGGCCACAGGTTGCAGCCCGTCAAGATATCCGGCGGTGATCGTCTTGCCCATCAACGCGACATAAGTGTCGGTATTGTTCGGATCTGTCTGGTACCATCGTGATATCGATCCCGTGGGTATCTCGCTCGCTGGGCGGTAGTCTATGTGAATAAATCCGTCCTTGTACTTGCCGACATAGTCGTAGAGCCCCAAGCCGGGCGGTGCGATCTCTGCCTCTATCCATCGTATCAACTCGCGCGTGTCGGCATGGGTATAGCCCCGCACGCGAAAATCAGCGGCGCGGCCCTTGTAATGCTGACTCGTCGTGCGCTCACTGGGCCTGTAGCCGCTGGATACATCAATCGGCTTACCCACACGATCGCGAATGCACTGGAGTGCGTCAATCGTCGCCTGGCACACCTTGATCTCATCCACGCCGACGGCAGCGAACTCCCGCACCGCGAAATTTTTGCTGAGCATCTTATCGCCATCGCGCCGATTGCTGAATGTCATCACGTCGGACACTTGATCATCCTCCCATCGATATAGCGGCCCGTAGACCGCATGCATCTGGTACCATCTGTCACACAACAATCCCCATCCGGTGCCCGTATCGCCCCACTTGCCGCCGAACGAATTGATATAGCGAACGTATACGCCGTCTGCGCGCCGCCCATACTCGGGCAGGATACATACAGTATGGCTGTCCGTCTTACCGTCCGCATTGAGGCGTGTGGACTTTGTGCCATCAAGGCTGTACAACCCTTGCAGCGGGCCGCTGGCCAGTATGGGATATCCAGCATCAAGCACTGCAAGGATGCGCTGGATATCAAGTGGCATGTGGTTGTCGGATCCGGGCGAGCTGTTGTAGATCATTTCCGTTCGTGTCGCACTGACGACGAGCCCTGTGAGCTCCGCCCGCTTGGGTTGCACGGCGTTGTAAGCGTCGGACATGTCTCCGTAGCCTGGGCATGCATCCCACGGCACGCCGCCGGTGTCTACGATAGCGCGGGCGGCGTGGGAGAGCGGAACCCCCGACGTCTGGCTAAGTCCTGGTATGTTGTTGATCATCCAATACAACGACGCATCGCACCCAAGAAAATAAAAAAGCGCCGCCGCTGAGGCAAACGCTGAACAAAATTCGTATGGGCCTTGTTCCACGTGGACGGTTGGTCGGTGTATCATGCGGATACCTCCTGCCACTGGTGTACACCCGCCTGACCTGGATACCAGCTGCAAGCAGCGTTGTCCACACCTGTCCATGTATAGAGTTTGGCGGCCTCCCGATCATACCACCGCTCGCCCTGACGCACGGCCACGATGATCCCGTCGATGTCCGGATACACCTTGATACCACCCACAACTCGTGAGATGATCGCCCAATGATACACCCCGGCAGCGCCGGGGAAAAATGTGGGGTTGTTGTGCGTCATCGTGGCCTTGCCTGAGTAGACATAGGCGTACGCACCATCAGGATCCAGCACAATATCGCCCGGCTGTGTGGTCATGCCTGTCGCCCATTCCCTACGCGGCAGGAGATCAGCGGCCTCCGCTGCGGCGGAGGCGATCTCGCGTGCTTTGGCGGCGTCTCCGGCGGCATAGACCACGCTGTCAGCCATCAGGCGTGGCAGGACGGTCTGGATGCTATTGCGCATCGCATTCATCTCTTCCCGGCGGCTGCGCACAAGTTCACCGTCGCGATAAAAACGCCTGTCGGCATAGGTGTCACCGATTGCGACTGCGCCCGCCGTCTCGGAGTCTGCCTCTACGACACCGGGAAAGTCGCCTGAGTTGCGCCGCTCGAGCTCTATGATGTTTTCGACGCGCCCGTCGGTTATCTGGGCGTAGATCACTTAAGCCACCTCACAATCACGATGCCGCTACCTCCGTTTGCTGCAAAGCCTCCACCCCCGCCTGTGTTCGGAGTGCCTGCAACACCACGCCCTCCGCCGCCACCGCTACCTCCAGCACCGCCACCCGTGCCCCCGCCACCTCCGCCGCCACCGGCATATAAGTCGCCAGTCGTCTCACCAAATGCGCGTGTCGTCGTGCCTTGGCCGTTGCCCGGGCGTTGGTTATCATATCCGCCGTTGTCACTACTGGCGCCGCCGTTTGATCCATTCGACCCGCCGTTGCCAGCCGTGTTTGTGCTACCCGTACCGGCGCCACCGCCACTACCTCCAGCGCCGCCTGTAAGGTATCGCGCATTTGATCTCGCCCCGCCAAGCCCGCCCGGGGCTCGATACGCGCTCGTGAAAAACTCGCTAAAACCGCCACCGTTTCCTGCTCCGCTATACCCGCGCTCACCGCCCGCCCCGATGGTAACCGACACACCGATATTAGGTTGTATGTCGATGTCACTATATGTTTTGGTGTAGCCGCCTCCGCCACCTGCGCCGTCGGCGATCTGGTTGCTGAAATAGTAACTTCCGCCGCCGCCCCCGCCTACGAGAAAAACGTCAACCACCTTGGCAATGGCTATCGCCGGGTTACGATATTGTATCGTAAAAACCCCAGAAGTCAGCATGCGGACGTAGTGGTATAAATCATCATCGTACTCGTCGTACGAACCGCTGTAGGTGAACGTTGCCTTCGCTTTGCCACCATCGCCGCCGCCTCGCTTGAATAGCGTAGCCATCTATACACCCCCCCACTGAACGAGTCCGTTGATGAGCCTAAGGTCGATGTCAAGTGGATTGTCCGGTAATTCAGCCGCGAAAAATACTATGCGCCCATCGGAGGATCGGCAATCGTTCGGCGCAACTCGCGCCGCGAGCTTATCGGCATAGGTAAGGTCAAAGTCGCCACCGGTTTGCGGCGTGATCCACGGATTGGGCGGGTCGGCGGATACCGGCCAATAATACATCCATTCTCCAGTGTGGTCGGGATAATGTGCGGCATCCACGTCCACCCAGCCGCTTGGGGCGAGCTGTATTGTCAGCTGCGCGCCCGACAGCAAGCTTTCCGGCGTCCCCACGCTGCTAATGATTACTTCGAACGTCGCTTCGCTGATACCGTTGATGTCGGTCATAAACCGCGTCCAAATTTGTTGATAGCGGCCGCCATCCGTGTTATGGAATAGGTCGTCCTGTATAACGTCCGGATATCCCGCAGGACTTGTTAGAACCCTCCATACCGATTGCGCAGGATCCGTCGTGGTGTTTGTCTTGGACAGGTCGATGTCCCATATCAGGACGCAGTACAACAGTCCCGACGTCGGAAGAGTTACAGGGATTGTTTCCACGCTCGGTATGCATGTAAGCCGTCCCATCGTGATAAAATATCCAGTTCCAATGTAGATATTTTGCCCGTCGTGGGTAACGGGGCAGTCCATCAGGATACCCATGCGCTCGCCATAAAATTGGTGCACAATCAGCGCGTGGTCGGTCGCTTGTATTTTTTGAAGGTTATAAGTTATGGGCCTAATCATTGACTGAAATCACCTCGCAGTTTATCGGTAAGCGATACGCGCAGGTTGCCGAATACAAGCCTGGTTACCGCGCTGTCGCTGCGTGTCGTCCTGCCCGTGACCGCCGTGTCCCGCGCCTTGCCCCCGCGCGACCATAGCCGCACCGGCGCGCCAACGACGAGCCGTGACACATCCCATAGCTGGGTGCCCGTACGGGTGTCGAGCGTGATCTTATGTTGGTAGCGATTGCGCGCAAAGGCATCTTTGGCGGTCTGCTCCACCGCGTCCGGCGTGCTTGTGACAGCGGTCACCGTGCGCCCGGTCACGCGATCCGGCGCATTGACATCCATTGAAACGCTGCCGTCGACCAGCAGGTAGTACGTCGTATACGTACGCGTGATTTGCTCTGTTTGCCGATCTACGGTTTGCAGGCATATGATTGCCCGCGCCGCCGCGTCGATCTCGCTCACCTCGTCGTAGGCAGTGACGTCCGACGTTGTGGCGTCGATGATGATCGGATCACTCGACGGGATCGACACGCTAACATCTAAGTTTGGCCCATTAATCATTGCCGCCACCTGCACACCATATAATAACCGCGCCTTTGCGATGTAGGAGTGCAGGTTGATCGAGTTGGACGTACCCTCCACCGCCGGGGTCGCGATCGGCGTATGCGTCTCGGCGGTGCACCGAATGTAGGGTATGTCAAGCAGCGGATCGCCTGAGTCCACAAAGTTATCGTTGATCAGCTGCACAATAAAATCCTCAATGCCCACATCGTGCAGGGGCGACTCGTCAACGATGAAAATATCGCGCGAAAATATCGTGGGCGTTTCCGCGATGTGCACGACCATGCGATTGCTACCGGCCACCTGTTCCGGTACGTCCGCTACACCGGTTAGCAATGTTTCCCGCCCGTCGCGTAGCTCAATGTAATCTCCAGCCACCACACCACCGGACGCCGCGATTTCGGCTTGTGATCGTCCCAAATAGTCCGCATCGGTGGTTATCTCGTAGCGAGCAACCTGCTTCGGCCATTTTGGGGCTAGGGTCTTGCCGTCATAGACTATCAGTGTGACCATGCTACACCGTCCTGAAAAATATCAGCATCCGTACGATGGATCGTGCGAGCACCCCGGTAGTGCTGCTGAGCCGGATTTGCGACACACCGATCGGAACTTTTATGAACATGTCGTTGCCGTCGATGTTAAGCATGGCGCTGAGCAGATTCTCATTCGTACCGTTAGCCCGTTGTACATAGGCGTACAGGTTTTTATCTTCGGAGCTGTACGACATGATATCCCCCGGATAAACGATCGCTGGGAGATACGCTTGGTATGCTTCACCATAGCTGCCAACGATATCAAGACGCGGATACTCGCTGAGTCCCTCAATGTCCATGTGGATTGCCGCCGGAACATGGCCGTTGTTTTTAGCGTCGAACCCCAGGGCAGAGTTATCGTTGAAAATCATGTCGTACTGCATGGTGTAGCGCGTTTCGCCCTCCAGCGTCTCGACGTCGTAGATCACGCCGCGCGATTGGTACCAGAGCGTTGTGCAGTTGAAAACCATCGGTACGGGGAGACGGCCATATTCCTGGATCTCGGATTTTTCGATACTGCTTAGATCCACATCTCGGTAGTACACCCCGTATTCAGTTCCCAGCGGTACCGAATAGACAAGCCGCAGTTGGCTCGCGGACATGATGAAATTGACCATTTGCTGGTATTGCTGGTACGCGTTTTTGCCGATGTGGTAGGCTGTCACCCGTATGGCATCCTGCGCGTTGCGCAAAAAGTCGTGCGCGAAATGGTCTCCCACCTGGATGTACCGCGCCTCGTTGACCATACCCAGGCCGGACGGTCCGATCGCCAGCCCTGTGATCCGCGCATTGTCCAACGGATAGCGCTCGGACCGCTCGTTTTCGAGCGCAAACTTGCGTATCATTACCCCACCGCCATCCCAAACTCTCGGTCGATGATGCCGACCAACCGGTATACTTCCGCGTCCGTGATTTGCTGCGGATAAAGCTGAATCGTGAGCGAGCGTCCCCTCGCCGCACCCGCTCCGCCGCCCGTCGCATCGATCGATCCCCAGCGGCCCGTGCCTCGCGAAAAGTCGGTAAGATCCGCAACAGCCCTGCGCACATCCCCAAGGCCGTCAAGGATCCCAAGCGCCACGCCAGCCGAGTACTGCCGCCCAATCTCGCGTCGACCAACGCCCGACGGCGAATGGATATCCAATTCGCGTTTTGCGGCCGCCACCGCGTCGCGCGCCATCTGCGTGATGGCCGACACGACGTCGGCTGTGCCGTCGCGGATGCCCTTGGCGATGCCGTCCGTTGTGGATCTTCCCATGCCCGGAAAATCAAGCAAGATGATCTCATCGGCCAGCGCTTTTGCAGCCTTGTCGATCATGGTTTTGTAGGCTACCGTCATGCTCTCGTTTTGCTGGACAGATTCCGCGCCTGCGGTAACCGCCTTAGACGCTGGGTCTTCTTCAACCAGTAGGCCGAACTCGGCCAGCATGGCTTCTCTGGCGGCCGCGCCGCCGCGCTTGAACGCAGTATTTAGCTCGGTTATTTCGGTGTCCGAAGCACTTACAAGCTTTTTAACCAGACCTGCAGCTTCCGGCCCCGCTTTTCGGATAGCCTCCATCAATCCTGAATCAAGCTTCGGGGCTAATTTATTCAGGTTTTCCGTCCACTCTTCCATGCGCGTGGCATTGGAGTCGAGATTCGAAATCATATCCTTGACAGAGATCTTGACGGTGTCCTTGATTTTTGAAAAAGCATTTTGCGCACTTGCCGCGTACCGGTCGTATGACGACTCCATGGCTTGCGCGCGTTCTTCCGCGAGCTTTTTCTCCTCTTCGGTGAGCTGCCGTTCGCTCTCGAGCACGGTTTCGTAGGCCGCCACCGTGGCGGTCGCGTAGCCTTCAGCGGAGCTCTTTGCATTGGCATACGATGCTGCGTTGTTCTCAAGACCCGTGTTGGTTTCCAGCAGCTGTGCGTCCAACCCCTCGATGGCTTTCCTCGAGTCCTCTACCGCCATGGCGTAACCCACCGCGTCCAAGGGATTCCACTCCAGGGCGCTCCTAGCTTCGGCCGCTTTTGCCCTCTGATTTTCCAGTTGCAGTAGCTGGTCTTCAAGGGCAAGCCTCTCTTTTTCCAGGTCGATCATACGCTGCTCCGCCGCTTGCTGCTTGATGGACGTCTCCTTAAGCTCTATCACGCGCTCCATCTCGTCGGCGGTTTTCGTGAGCGCGCCCGCCTGAGCGTCATAGGCCAAGTTGAGATTCGGCACGATGTTATTCAGCTGCTTAACTTTCGACTCAAGCAGCGCCTTTTGCTTCGCATCCTTGCCCTCGGCGGCGGCGAGGTCTTCAATCTCTTTCACAAGATCCTTAGCTATCTTCGTCTCGGCCTGCATGCTCGTCATGCTGTCGTCGTAAGCCCTTGCGTTTGCGGCGACCTGCTCGTTCAGGCGCGCGGATGTGGCGGTTAGAGATTCCGATTCATCCTTGATCGCTCGCATCTCGTTTGCGGTTTTGTTCATGGCTATGGTCAATACAGCAATCGCCGCCCCTGCCGCGACCGCCGCTGTGATGATCAACCCAATAGGGTTCGCATTTGCTGCGGCGTTAAAAGCGGTTTGTGCAACTGTTAACCCTTGCGTTGCTCCTGTCATGATCTGGATTGCCTGCACCGCGCCCATGATGATGGACGCGACATTCCACGCCACGAACCCTGCGCCTACGGCGGCGATCACGCTGACGATGGTGCGGCCGTTGTCCTTTATGAATGTGAAAAACTTCATCACGTCAGCCGTCACTTTGTCGAAGTTGATTTTTCCCAACGCGTCGTTCACTGGCCCCGCGAACTGGGACAAGATCGCCATCCCGCCCGCTTTTAGTCGAGCCTTAAATGTATCCACGCTATCGTTGATCTGATTTAGTCCGTCGAGGGCGTCCTGAGAAAGTATCAGCCCGGCGCGCTCGGCGTCGTTGCCCAGCTCGCGCAGCGCATCGGCGCCGCCGAGGATCAGCGGATTCAGATCCTTCGCCGACTTGCCGAGGATCGCCATTGCCTTGGCGTCGCGCTCCGTTTCATTTTCGATTTGCCCCAAAGCCGTGATCACTTCGTCAAAGACGTCCTGGCCGTTGCGCAGCTGGCCGGTGACGTCATCCTTGTACGACACACCCAGGGCTTCGAACGCCTCTTGGGTCGTCTTCGTACCACGTCGCGCCGAGTCCATATTGCGGGTAAGCTTGGTCATGGATCCGGTCAGCGTCTCCATGGATACGTCGATCAGGTCGGTCGCGTATTGAAACTTTTGCAGTTCTGCAGTCGAGAGGCCGCTTACTTTGGATAGCGTGTTGAGGTCGTCGGCCGCAAGCCCCGCTTTGGCGAAGGCCGCCCCAAGCCCAACAGCTACACCGGCCACCGCGCCAAGGCCGATTTTAAGCGCACCCAGCGAACCGTTGATACGATCCTGTGCTGCCTTAAACTCGTCGGTGTCTTTTGCCGCCTTGAGCGCGTTTGCGCCGTAGTCTCCCAGGTCTTTGTTGACACCCTCCAGCTCGTTTTCCATCTTGGACAGGGACGCATTGGCATTGTTGAGCTTGATCCGGTATTCGTCGGTGCGCTTGTCGGCCTCACCATACTGGGACGCGCTATTCTCCACGGCCTGCGCAAGCGCGCTGACCGTATGCTTTTGCTGCTCGACCATCTTTGACAGGCTTTGCGACCGGCTCTGTAGCGCACTCATTGAATTGGCATTTTCGCCGAAGGCGGCGGTGTTCGCGCGGGCCTCGCTTCCCAGCACAGCCATCTCGCGGGCGGCGTCCCGCAGGGCGCGTTTGAATTCCTGCTCGCCGTCCGCGACGAGGGTCGTCTTGATCTCACGCACCGCCATGGCTACCGCTCCTTTCTTTCGACAATGCCGTGCAGCCTCATGTCATACTGCCGTTTCCACGCGGCCAGCTTTAACACGCGCACAGGGTTCGTCTTCCACGCCTCGCGTTCTGTGAGGCCGCAGGACATGCCCCAAAAGATCAGGCGCAGCGGGTCAATGGTCGCCCCGCCGCGCCTCATGCGTTTTTTTCCGCTTCGATTTCCTGCAATACTTCGTCGACGACGGCGTTCTCATCCGGCTTTTTCGCGTCCGGGTCTACCAGTCCCAAGCGCAGCGCTTCCATCACGGCCGTCGTGGTCTTGCCGATATCCTTGGGCATAAGCCTGCGTAAGACCTGGGCCGTTGTGATTGGGTCTGTGTGCGGCTCGCCCTCTTCCTCACGCAGCGCGCTTCCCTCATTCGCGAGCACGGCCACGACATCGGCGAGCACTTCGAGTACGCTTGTGGTCTGGTCGGCGTCCTCGTCGTCATAGGTTAGGCGCTGCGCGACGCTGTCCACACTGCCATACATTTTTTGTATATCGGCCAGTGCCTTGGTATTGAGCACGAGCGTATACGTTGTTTTGCCGATCTTAAGATCGGCCCCCAGTTCATACATGCAAAGGCGGGGGCGACACCGTCACCCCCGCGCACCTCCTTTACCTCTCCACAAGCGCGGCGACCGCGTTGTTCAGCGTGCTCGTCGCGGAGTCTACCCGCGACTGCGCAGGATCCGGCAACGCGTTTACCGTCTGCGCTACTGACAGCCCGTTTGCGACAGCTACCCAGCTCGCGGACGTATAGTCTTCTGAGTCGAGGATGGATGCCGCCGATATTGCCGTCACCAGCGCCGTCTTGTCGACGGGTTGGCCGATGTGCGCAAGCTCGTCAAGCCATGCCACGGCGTCGACCTCGTTTGCGAAATCGGAGGTATACCTCCAGTCGTTGTCGATGTTTTCCAGGGCCATGATCTGGCCCTCAACCTCAGGCGTCTGCCACTCGATCGTATCGCCCTTGGTCTGCGCATCTTCGCTGGGTAGGCCAAACTGGGTTCGCGGAAACCAAAATGCACGGATGAACCGTACGCCGTTGAGCCTACCAACGCGATAGTACCCATAACCGCCCTCGGGCGACACATTGACTCCTGAGTCGATTGTCACCGTCACTCCGTTGAGCGTGCCGGTTCGGCTGCCGAGCCACCTTTGCTGCGTTTCCAACGTGATGTTATCGACTCCGAATGTAATCGAACCGCTGGTGAAACCGTTGTCGTTTTCGACGACGACGTCGTCCGCGTATAGCTTGGCGTCCGCAAGCGTGATCTCCACGTTCGCGGACATCGCCCTGCCTACGATAAGGCCGGGGCCGTAGTTGTACGTGCCGTCCGAGTTTACGCTTGTTTTCGGCGCAAACACCGGATGCTTCATGCCTATAAAGGCCATCTATTGGTTCTCCCCTTTCCGGAGGTACTTATCGAATATTTGTTCCATGACTTCCTGCACCGGCTGCGCGGAGGCTTGATCCGCCTCGTCGATCCAGTGCGTCGCCGGGCGCGTCTTCGTCCCGAAATTGAGAATGAATCCTTTTTCCGCGTTACGCACGCCCTTGTGGTCTTTGCCCTGCGGATAGATGTCGATGCTTTTCACGTCGCCCGCCTTTGTGGGCTTGCGCGGGTACCCAATCGACGCGATCATGTCGCCGCTGTCTCGCAAGTTGTGGCGATCTGCGCTCTTCTTCCATTCGTCGCGCACTACCGCCGCTGCGGACATCAGCATTTCGTCCGTCGCCGCGTCGAGATTGCTGCCGAGTTTCGACAGCTGCCGCATCAGGTCGTCTAGCCCGGATGTGTCAAATCGCGCCATCATACCACCTCGCAGGTGTAGATGTGTCGTATGGTCTTCTCTTCGGGATCGTAATCCGCAGTGTACTGATAGGCGATTTCGTTTTGGTCGAAGATAGCGCGTACGGCATCGTCGAGCGGATCGTATTCGGTGGTCGTGTACAACTCCACCTGCGCGTAATACTTCCGCTCTGCTTCTGCGTCGTCCGCGTGCAACCTGCTGTCGCCGAATTCGTGCCATATCACATACGGCGGATTCTCTTTGATGGCATAATAATGGCCCACCGATATCGGCAGACCATCATCAAGCATCTGGCCAAACTCAGCCAACGTCATAGTTTTTCGTCACCCTCTCGAGGGATAAATCCATGCTCTTCGGCGTCACGTCCTCGATGTACTGAATCTGTTCGATTTTGTATTGCTTCCCGTCGTCCGTTATCACGACATCCTGCGGGGACACCCCGGTATGCTTGGGCACGCGCAGCATCCTTGTTATCTGCGCTGTGTTCTGCATCCCCGCCCAGTAGCGCGCCATGCCTACCGTTCGTTCCTCATAACGGAGCAGCGGCAGTTTGACCGTCAGTTTGTCCTTGGGCATCTTGCCGCCTTCTGCCGCATTTTCTACGCGGTACACCGACAGCGCTCCGCTGTTGTACGTTTGCGTATCAGCCATTCGGCAGCACCACCCTGCTTACCTCGGTGTCAAGTTGTAACGCGTTGAGTTCCGCCAGGTAGTTACTTTCAAACTCGTTCAGGGCGTTGGATCGCACATACCGACAATAGTCGTACAAGAGTTCGACGGGCTTACCCTCCACAGGCAGCCCGTCGTCATCCATCGCGATCATTCCGTCCCCAGCCAGACGCTCTATGTAGAGGATACCTCGGGCGATTATCCCAACCAATTTTTCATCGCCCTCCGGATCGGCCCACGTTATATCTAGGTAGTTGCGCACGTATGGGAGGTATAGCCTTGATAGGGCAAGAAGTTCCGCGTTGGTCATTGCTTTTTAGCCCTCCCTCGCGTACGCTTTGGCGCAAGTTCGGCCGATTGGGTGGCGACGGTTTCAGCCGCCGCCATCGGCGCCGCCATCATCAGCCCAAACGGCGACGCGATTAGGGGTTTGTCGAGTCAACCACCTTGACCGCGATGTTCGCTGGCTGCATGCCTGAAATGTCCAGCACCATGAAGGCGTTGTTGTCCAGCGGTTCGCCATGGCCGTACAGCTTGATCAGGTACACACGCTCGTCCTCGAGGAAGCGGTATTCGTCGCTGGACTCGATCGTGCCGCTCTTGGCCGTGCCGATGCCCATAAAATAGCGCTTTGCCAACCCAAGGATCGCCTGCCCGGCGGGTACTTCCGTGGATTCGACTATCGTCGTTGGGAAAGGAAGCACGTTGTTGCGATACAGGCCATCCGTACCTCGCACGGTGGTCGCGGGCATGATCTTTTGTAGGTAGTCTATCGGGTTGACGACCAACAGCACATTGTTGATTTTGCGCACGTTACCGTTCGGCGTGATCGCGATCTGCGAAAGCAGGTTGCCGTAGGTGGCGGGGGAGAGATCCGTAACGACTACAGGCGTTTTGGCTGGGTATCCAGTGGTTGGATCCACGGGGCCCGCGAGATTGCGGTTCATGCCGATCGGCATCTTGACGCCGGTGCCGCTAATCATACCGGCCTCCAGGCCGTATGCGATCGACTCGAAGAGGATATCCCGTACATAACGATCCAACCAGGTTGGCCCGAGGTCGAGCATGGCCTTGCAAATCGGGATGAACGCGGAAAGCTTGTCGAGGCTCATGGAGATCTTTTTGAAGCCGCTGGTCAGTTCTCTAACAATCTCCGCGCAAAGCGTATCCCATGTGGCCAGCTGCTTTTCGTTGGTGTTGACTAGGTATTCGATCAGGCCGCTTGTGTTGGTAAAGTCGATCGCGCCCAGCAGTGGGTGCTCTTGCACGAGATCGTCAAAGACGGCGTCGATCACCGTCTTGGGCATAACGACATCCAGGTTGCTAAGCGCCTGTCTTGGGTCGGGTGCGCCCATGGCACCGATCAGCGCCTGATAATACTTGGTCTCGTCGTTGGTCAGCGCGCGCTGGCCGCGTGCCGCTAAAATGCTGGCGTCCGCCGACATCTGCGTCCTGCGCGCCTCGTCGAGTACGCTCTGCTGGATCTTGTCGAAGTATTCCATCAGAGCACCGGCTACACCCTCCTGGTTGTTATCCTGCATTGCCTGCTGGAGCTTCTGCTGCAAAGCCTCGCGGTCGGCCTGCACAATGTCTAAGTTTCGCATGGGCATGTGGTTCACTCCTTGTCATTCGATTTGTGCATAAAAATAGCCGCCAATAACTTGGCAGCTTGGTTGGGCTTGTTTGGTTCCGATCCTACGGGTTGGGATGTGCGTTGTTCTGTCGGCGTCGCTTCAAGTCCTGGATCTACATCTGCGGATACATCCGCGTCATCCGCAAAAACGTCTACCAGCTTTTCCCCCGAGTCATACAGCGCGGCGGCAATCTCCTTGTGGCGACCAATCGCCCGCTGCATCCTGTCGATGGACTGTTCGATACCGGAGACTATCTTCTCGGGGTCGGCATCCTCATCGGCCGCCCGATCTGCCAGCCCATACCGTACGCAATCATCCGCGGTAAGCCAGGTTTCCGCCTCCATCATCTGTGCAAGCGTCGCTTCATCGAGCTTTCCGTTCGATTTTTGTAAATACGCGCTGCGGCCGGCGGCATTGATTACGTCCAGGTCGTCCGCTTCCTTGCGCAGCTGTTTTGCGTTGCCGGCCGTGTAGGCCCACATGTCATGCACAAACATCAGGGTATTGCTCGGCATGATCACCTCATCGCCCGCCATCGCGATCACCGATGCGATGGAACATGCAAATCCATCGATGCGCACGACTTTTCGCGCCGGGTGCCGCATGAGCTGATTGTATATTGACGTGCCCTCCCACACGCTGCCGCCGCGCGAATTGATGTAGATGTTGATTGTATCCACGTCCGGATACTGCCCGAGCACATCACGGAAATGATTGGCGCTGGTCTCACTCTCGATCTTGTCACCGCTCCACCAATCATACCCGTCGCCCTCTACGTCGTCGTAGATATACATGTCTAAGGCTTCCGCGTTTGCCGCCTGTCGGATTTCCCACATTGGCTTGCGCTCGCCACGCGGGCGCACCGTGTTAGGCACCGGCATTGCTATCACTCCTTTTTGCTTCGTCCGGCGTCTGTACCACCGCTTTGTAGTTAAGTGTCATATAGTGCTCGTCGGCCCATGGCTCGTTGATCGGCTCCTCCCCAACAACGCGGCGGATGTCGTTGACGCTGAACGCGCTCGACGACACAAGTTTGTCGATGCTCGTCGCAACCCCCAGCAGGTCGACATGTTTGATCGTCTTCGTATCGATGATCGTCCTTGAGCCCCGGAGGTAATCGGCCCTGCGGATCCGCTTGCCCATGATCTCCTCTTGCAGCATGTCGGCCAGCGGGTCGATGCAGAATGTCAGGTAGTTATCCACCGCCCACGACGTATTCGCGACCTCTCCGCGCAGGAGCGCCGGTGGAATGCAAAACGCCCGGGCGGTAAAGTCAAATACGTCATCCACCAAAGAGCGGATATCGCGGGTCGATTCGCTTGCATATGTTTTGCTGTCCGAATCCTTGTAATCAAAACCGTCGTACAGCGGCAACACAGCATTTTCATTGTTGAAATACGGCGCGAAGCGCTCGTTCATGAGCTCCGCAAGCTTCGCCTGATAATCCGTATTGCTTCGGCCTGTACCCGTAAGTTTGAGCACTCCGCGCCGTCCCCGTGATAGCTGGTAACCCTTGATCGCGCTGGCCAGCAGTTTACCGTATGAGTTATACAACCCGTCGATCAGATTGCGGATGTTGGTATCGTTCAGCTTGTAATGCAGCACGTCGGACATAAAAAAAGGCCTGTCGAACGTCAAGCCGTCGACGGTTACCCCGTCAAATCGATTGTCGTACAGCGCGTATGGCGTCATCTGAAAACTGTCCGCCACTAGCAGCTGACCGTCGACCTCCACGATCAGACACTCGTTTGTCTGATACAGTTTTGTAATCCAATCGATGATGAATTCGCTGGAGTTCTGATTTTTATTTGGCCTGATGTTCCACAGATAATACTCGTCGCCGATTTTCTCTTGGCCGTTCAGATAGGTACGAAACTCGCACTTGCTGATGGAGTTGGCAATGAGCGTAACTGCTGAACGGAAAGCGAGGTCGCGGGCGTAGGCTTCTATCGCCACCGTGCCGAAGAACGATACAAACGGTATTTCTTCTTCGATAACCTCGCCCCCGGCAAGGATCTTGCGCATCCACGTTTTAAGCCCCAACCGCTCACCTCCCTCAGAACGTAAATTTCAAACCGTTAAGATCCGGGTATTCCTGCGACACTCCGTCTCCAAGCTCCTCGTCCAAAGTCGCCGCGTTTACAAAGGCCATAAAGCCGTCGTTCTTACGGCTCTTGGGCTCAATCTTCCCGTACGTGAAATTGCCGCGCTCGCGGTCGACGCCGCTCTTTTGCACCAGCTTCGTATTGCTTACGTTCCAGCGCATGAACGAGTCGTCGCCCCAAATGATTTGGTGGTTGTTAAACCAGCTGTCGATCACCGGCTGCACGCGCATCTGATCCGACGGCCGCACCAGTCGTATATTTCCCTCTCCACGTACTTCCGGTACAAATCCCACTCTTTCCAGCGATCGCGAGAGCAATGTGTATCTAAAATTGTCCAACCCAAGCTTGAGGATGTTGTATCGCTGCCCCATCATCTCCAGCCACATCGCCAGCACATCCGGGTTGATCTCCACATCGTCAATTATCGTGAGCTGGCCTTTGTCCGCCGCGTCCCGCCACGGCCACTTGATACGCGGGAGATCCTTGGATTGCGAACACAGCCATGCGTGCCCGGTCGAGTATCGCATGTCACCGTCGCGAAAGAGCAGCCGCGCGGCCATGAAGTCGGTCGTCTTCATATAGTCGGCGCCCGCCACACAGTCCCGGCCCTCTAGGTCGATTAGTGGTCTGTTGGTCATCAGGACATTCACCCATGGCGTTACCTCCACTTCGCGGTCTCCGGCTGGTATGTTCATGCGTTTCGTCATGAATGCGGAAAGCTGGTTCGGGTTTTTCAACCATATCCCGTACTCCTTACGGATCTCCTCCAGCAAGTCCGGAAGGTATGGCAGCGAAGGGGTTGCCTTGACCCAGTTGGCTTCGGCGTGTACCTCTTCGGCTGTATCCAGCTCGCAAATGAACGGCAGCATGCCCTCGTCCGGACGCTCGCCGCGCAATATATCCGCCGCGCTGTCGAGCATGTCATCGAGTACACCGCCGCGGACATCGCCGTTCGTCGTGGCGTACGTGCGTCGCGGGTGCGCCTTTTTCCCCAGACCCGTTGTGAAAACGTTGATGTTCGCATAATTCTCATACTGGTGGATTTCGTTAAACATCACCATGCCGGAGCGCAAGCCGTCTTTACCTTTCGGGCTATTGGTGCGTCCTTTAATCTGCGCCCGCGTTTGCTTGTTGGTGACGCACTCTTTGTTCCACGCAAAAAACCTTTCGAGCTTGCGGCGTTGATCCGGAATCTCCAACGCGTCGATGACATCCCTTAACGGCGTCATTGCCTGCTCTTCGTTATTAGCACAGATGTCCACATGATACCGGCTTACGCCGTGATAATGCGATATCGCCGCCGTCGCTTCATACGCAAGATAACCGTCCTTCCCGGATCCACGCCCCAATACAAGCAATAGATCCGGCCAGCGCGGCATGCCGTCCGCGCGAAACACGCAAAAATGCAGCGCAAAGCAAAATACCTCCCATTCGAACAACCGCTCGAAAGGGAAGTATTTTGCTAAGCCGAGATATTTTTCCAGCCGGTCGCCGTCTACGCGCAGCTTCTCCGTGGCAAAACACTTGCGTACATGCTTCGCCAGCAGCTTTTGCTTGTTACATGACCGCACCTCCTCCTTCTCGATCATTTGCAGGTACCGCTCGATGTGGTGATTGAGCTTAGAGTGCGTCATCCTGATCAGCCGCCCAACTCTCCGTGTTGAGGTCGAGGTCTTTCAGCAGCTGGAGCATTTGCTTATTGACGCCGAGCAGTTCTTTCGTCGATGGATTGTTGCGCGTTTGCTCTACCCCCGTGGCGGTGCGCTCCTGATACGTGATCCCCCTTTTTTTAATGTCCCTGATCAGCTGGTTTTTTATGTCCCAAAGCGCCATATAGTCGCTTATCTGGTCGATCGCATAGTCGGCGTCCTGACCGCGCGATCGCAGCTGGGACTGTAGAGATTCCAAGATTTTGCCGCGCTTCGTCGCCGCCACAATTTTTCCCCCTTTTCGCCCTCACGCGCGTGCGCGATGATTTGTCGTGTACCCCCTACGGTCGGGCACCCCCGATTAATTTTCAAAAAATTTCGACCGGGGGGAGTATTCTGATCACCAACGTTCCGGATATTCCGTCGCGCTTTTTGTTTCACGCCTACCCTCTATCGTTTCATGGCAATCTCGGCATAGGGCAATAAGCTGTCGCTGCTTCTTTCCTTGCTCATCGATGTAGTAGTCCGACAAAGCAAGCTCCGGATGCTCGCGCACTGGTCGCACGTGGTGTACCGTCGTCGCGCGTTTATACTCGCCGCGCTCTTTGTGGATCTGGCATTCTCTGTTCTGTTCCTTGATTACATCCCGCCGCTTCTTTTGCCACCTGTCGCTCTGGTGGAACCGGTGCATGCGCCTACGGACTACGAGTCCCGCCAACCATTCGGCATCGCTGACTCACCCACCCCCTAGCAAACGTACGTGTAAACCGGCGCATCCAAGCTGCAAGTCCATCTTTGGGCTGTCTCCCTCTGGTGCGGTGGGAGGGGAGCGACCCCTCCGGGCAGTCGGGTACTCAGGCCCTTTCCCTCGGCTGCTTTGGCCGTCATGGCTCATCGCAAACAAAAGGAGCCACGCGCGTGCGGGGCTCCTTGCATGACATTTGACGCTATCACTATATCATGGATTTTGTGGCAAAAACTCCCGAAGTTTTACTTTCGTACCTCAGCATCCCCTTTATCGCGGCACACATTGCAAACACAGCGATGATCTCGTCCTTCCACCGGAAAAATGTGGTGGCTTCAATGCTTAGCGAGGTCATCACCTGTTCGGGTGATGCACTTAGGTACCAGACTTGATTCATGTATGCCTGCTTCTCATCATCCAGGCGATCCCATGCCATCTTGTGTACCTGTAACCATCTTTGCGCTTCCACGATCTCCTGGGGTGGTTCCATCGCGGCAATAGCCTCGCGCTCCGTCGGATTGCCCGGCATGTTCGTTGACCCTCCGACCCGTTCGCTTATGCCTCCGATACCAACGCATGCGTAATAGTCCGCTATCAGCGTTTCATAGATCTCGCGCCGACGCATATGATGTTCTACGTACTGTTTTTCTTGTCGTGTTAGGATGCCCACGCATTTACCTCCTTGGCTCGTCGTGCGCCGTCTTGGTCAACCGCAAATAGGCGGCGATCACACGCCTTGCGTCCTCCCAGCCCTTGCAATCGATTGCCATGTATCCCTCGGCTCGCAGGGCATCGAGCCATGCGATTTGTTCTAGCGATAATCGCCCGCCCCTTGTACGTTTCATTTCGACGTATAGTCCGTGGTATCCGCCTCGGGCTGTGGGCAAGACGATGTCCGGTACGCCTGATTTAACACCTTCGGCTCGCAAACGTGCTGCTGTGGCCTTGTGCCGGTGTCCGCCGTTGGGAACATGGTACAACAAAGCGAGTTCCGGATAGCGTCCCGTCTGCATCTCCGCCCATGCTATAAGCGCCTGTTGCTCCTCGCTTTCCGTGGCTACAGGCCCGCTCTTACGCAATGACAGATTGACCGCCTCCCTTGCTCCGCATGGCTGGTATGGCATCAATTTTTACGCATGTGAACGACTGATACAGATTGCCCATGATATCGCTGCCCAAATACCAGTCCGGTAAAAGCACGTAACCCTTTGGCGCTTTGGGAAGCTGCCGCAGAATAGATAACCGTTTGATTTCCTTGGTCGTGACGGAGGGCTGTATCAGGTTGCGGCTACCACTCCACCGCCGCGCATATTTCCGACGTGTTTGCTTAACGTTTCCCGTCTCCGGTTTCTTGCGAGATTCCTTCGAATCCCGCAGCAGGTAGGATACGAGATCGCGGTAGTTCTCCGACTTGTTCAGAGGCGATATGTGGATCCGCCCATATGGCCATAGTTCTTCTAGCACCTCCAGCGGTATTGCGCTCATGATTACGTGGTGGTGCCATACACCTTGCTTCTCGTCGATGCGGATATATTTGAGCTCCTGCCCGCGCATCATGCAGTGCTTACGCAGATTCGCCAGTATTCCCTTCATCCTGATTTTCACAGTTGCTTCGTCTGGATCGTCTCCGTGCGTAAATGTCACAAAGCGATCACGGATGGCAAAGTTGGCGTTGATGAGTCGCACCAGTCTCTTTCCCGCATATCGGTCGTTTCGCGCTTCCTGCTCCGGCGAGCTTTCCGTTCGATCCGTCCGGCGCGACACCCTTTTTCCCGCGCTCGTCACATAATACCGCTCGACCTCCAGCATGTCGCCGCTTATGATCATCCGTTCGACGTAGGGCACCGCGATCCCACCCTTCCAAAGTTAACCGTTTTTACAAGGATAAAAAGAGCGCCGTTCATGGCATAGGTTCCTTTGGGGCGGTTATGCCCATCAATGTGGGCGTAACCAAAACCATCTATATAGTAGATAGTCGATCCGGTTATACTTATCTAGGAAACAAACACATAGGCATATGGATGATCTTTGCATGCATTCAGCAGTTCAATGAAAAATTCAAGCGTGCATTCGACAGTCCCCCATCCGTTCTTGGCCTCATACTGTCGGTAGAGCTCTGGTCGGTCGGACAATTGCCGAATGCTTTCCTCCACCAACTTGCCGATGTCCTCAGCCAAGCCGTTGTTCCCCGTGTCTTTGATGACCCATCCGCTCGCCTGTTTGATTAGTTCGCGTACGTTATACGTGGTATTGCCCCCCTCGGCGACCTCCACGAACTTGTCGATCCCCTCCACCTTAACCATCAGGCTTATGTCATAGCTCATAGTCCATTCTCCTTTATCATCCTACGCCGCATCTTTTGAGCACAGTTCCGGTAGATTCGCCGCCACGAGTACTTCCGCCAGCGGCGGCGGCACGGCGTTGCCGCAGCGCGCTACCTGAGCATATAGTGGATAGGCTTTCCCATCTGCATCGCGGTCAATGATATATCCGTCCGGAAAGCCCTGGGCCGCAAACAACTCGCGGGGCGTAAGCATCCGCAGACCGATGTCCGCGATGGCGTGCTGGTCTCCGTGGATGGTTACGAGCCCAAAGGTGTCTTTTGCTTTGATGGTATGTAGCGGCATGTCGCATTCCTGCCCGGTGCCTTGCCCATAGTATTTGAGCAAGAAAGCTCGCACTTCGCCCAAATGAGTTCCTCCCGCTGTTACGGTGTGCAAAGGAGAGTCAACCGCATGGCCGATGTTCTGCCCGCGTAGCTTGATGATATGGCTGGAAATGAGTGCATGATGATCCACCGCAGTGACTGTATGGAGGGGATCATCGAGAGACACGCCGCTGCCCGTATATCCGCCCCCGAAGTACTTAGATAGGAAGGCAGTCACTACGCCGAAACGCGGCGCGCCAGCCATGACCGTATGCAGCGGTTCGTCCGGCTCTTGACCGATGCTGTTCTGCTGAAATTTTGTTAGCATGGCAGATACCAGCGCGAACTTGTTGCCGCCAGCCGCTACGGTGCCGATAGGCATCTCGATGTCTAAGGCACGTTTTCCCTCGTTGTCTGGATAGCCTTGCTGGATCAGCGTCGGAGTTACAAGGCAATGCTCAGCTTTTGTGACCACGGTGCTTAGCGGGTCATGTACGCTCTTTTGCCTGCCATTCGGCGAAAATCCGGTGTGCCCCGTGGCAATTATGAACGGCTCTGGATTATCGATGACAAATCGACATATACCCCGTGCAATGCGCCGCATGGTCGCTTCTGCCAGAGGGCGACGCCTGTCGAAGATGCTCGGACATGGGATCGCCCAGTCGATGATCTCGGCTGCTGTCCTCCAGGGGCGTTGGCGCCCTGCCATGACCGCCATAGACTTTGGATCGCCATGCGTCGGCCCCGGCCAGATGATAGACCGCCCGTCGCACCGCGCGATGAGGAATAAGCGTTTCCGGATGGTAGGTGCACCGAAGTCGCAGGCGCGTAGCACCTTGTATTCAACTTTATAGCCATATCTTTGCAATGCATTGACAAAGCTCCGGAAAGTTCGCCCACGCTGAGCCGTATCTGGCCGATCGCCTTTGAGTGGCCCCCATGTTTGAAACTCCTCGACGTTTTCCAGAATGATGACGCGCGGCCGTACCATGGCTGCCCATTTGATTGCCACCCACGCAAGGCCCCGAGTGTTCTTGTCGACGGGTTTGCTACCTTTAGCCCTAGAAAAATGCTTGCAGTCCGGAGAGAACCAAGCAAGAGCAACCGGTTGCCCGCCTGTAACCTCCAGCGGATTCACATCCCATACCGATTCGCAATAATGCTTCGCGGTGGGGTGATTCGCCCGATGCATGGCAATGGCGGCCGGATCGTGGTTGATCGCGATGTCCACGGAGCGCCCGATTGCCAGCTCGATGCCCGTGGATGCTCCGCCGCCTCCAGCGAAATTGTCTACGATAAGCTCTCTCATACCGCAACAACACCTCCCACCGCGGCATCCGGTCTCCACCGCCAAATACCCTGCTGACCCTTTGCGGGTATGGGCTTTGGCAGCATTCGCACGTTGGTGAGCTCCCATGCGTAGCGGCCGGGTTCGAAATTGCCGAAAAGCCTTTCGGTTTCGTTTATCGCGACCGCATCTTCCTTACGATAAATGCAAGGCCCGATCGTTTCGCTGTATCCAGTCTGCCAGCATCCAACAAGCTCTGCCGTGGCGATTACCGCACCAAGAGGGAGTTCTGCTAAATAGCCCGGTACATCTTCGATCGGCGCGTAATCCTCAAACGCCCCTCCGATAGCCTGCAAGAGCATCCGCTTAGCCATATAATCTGGTGCATAGCTCCACTCCCCAAGCGGGAATATTTTCTTTAGAACGGTGGCGGGTTTAATCGCTGCTGCGTGTATGGCGATCGGGCCTCGGTATTTTGTCGCCCAGCCCCGCGTTTCGAAGTGCTTTTCTTCGCATGCGATTAACGAGGCCCACGGCTGCCATACGGTGATTGCCGGTATGCCGACTATATCAATAAGGCTCGGTATCACAATTTCGCTGTCAAAGTAGAGATTTAGGCATTCGGGGTAACATCTACCCAGGCCAACCCTTGCGCAAATCTCTTGTTGGAGTCTTGTTAGCTCAATAGGCATTGGGTAGTCAAGTTCCAATCCCTCCTCCAGTTCGCACGGAAGGATACGATTCATATACGACCATTGTTTAATCTGCTCCAGCGTCGCATTCGTGCCTTTGAGCAGGTTGAGTGCTTGCCATACTTTCATGATCCACGGTTTCCCTCCCTAATTTCGATTATCGGGCACCAGTTTGGGCGGCCCTTGGTCGACATTATCAGTACAGCATGCGATGGGTTTATCGGCTTGCCGTCCTGGCCATATGCTGGCATCGCCATGCATGCGGGGCGGTCGTATATCGTTTGGGTTCTGCGTAGATAAAAGCTGCATTTACTACATCCGCGCGGGATGCTCTTGATTCGCGTTTTCACGACGATCATGCCCAAAACCCTCCCCAAGCAAGGATTCCTACGCTGATGCCCGTTCCGACTACAGTTGTCCAAAAGCTCCCTTTTGTCTCTCTTGTCTTCCCGTACATGTGCGCCGCCAATAACAAGTTGACTGCATACATGGCCACCATAATGATTTGCGGGGCTTTCATGCTTCCTCGTCCCCTTTCCCTGGCATTAATCGCTCGTCGTAGCGCTCATATTGCGCAAGTTTTTCAACGCATCTGCCCATCCACTCATATTGTTCAGTGCATTTTTCGCACCTTTGTTCGATGACTTGGCGCACCACTGGCCAGATATACATAGGGTAATTTTCCAACTCATTGTTACATTGATTACACGGGTTGCACTCTGACAGTTTGACATCATCAAAATATCCGTTTGTGGTAATCATCACCAGTAGTTTATTTTCCGCATTCTTGATTTTTTCAAGTGCGGCAAGGTATTTTTTATACTCATTCATAGTGTTGCTCCTTGACATCATCCTCTGCTGCCTCGCGAAATGCACAAACTTCAAGCATCTCATCAACCCACATCTCTAGGTCAGCGGCTAGTTGGCGATTCTCGGTGCACTCAGCATACCGACGTATGGCCATTCTAGCGGCCATATCCTTATCCGGTCGCAGTACAAAACAGTTTTCTACGGGCTCACCGTTCCGCGCTTTGTAGACGCGATATTTTACCTTCAACCCATCGTATGGGTTGTTTTCGTGCGGGGGCAGTATTACGAGCCTGCCCCTGGTTTCAGCTTCGTGGATTGTAGCTGCCTTTTCCAACCCCAAGCATATGGCGTCGTTCAGAGACTTCATACTTTTACTATCCAGATTTATGGTTCTGCTAAGCTCCGGCCTCTCCATCTTTACACTTCCTACCCTTCATCTATTTCGCGTTGCATGGCTTTCCTTTTATGCGAAAAGTATTCTGATATAGCATCAATATCTTCTCGTTCTAGCTGATACGCCGCCGTGTAATCCCCGTATGTGTGCATGATCGACCCTAGAATTAGCTTCTGTTTTCGGCTAAATCTGTGCACCACATGCGTAAATCTCAAAGAATATCGGTGCGGATGTTTTTCCATATTCCATACACTAAATAGTTTATCCAGGCTATCTACGCGCCTTTGAAGCTCTTGCAGTCTTTCGAGCCGCTCCCGTGTCACTCTGTACTATCCTCCCCGCTTAACAATGCCTCATCGAACTCGAAGTGCGGGCAGTTCCTTCTTCCCGTGGACGCGATCGCACCAAAAAGATGCTTACACGACCTAAGAGATGATCCGTGGATCACATAATTGAGCTTCGGCGGATCGGCTTTCTTGCATACCGCACAACGCCCTTTTACTCCCCGCTCTAACGCCGCACACCTCTTGGCCAAACGCTCGCGATCAGCATCGCTTTCTTTTCGCAGTTCCACCTGCACGGGATAGTCAGTTTCGTAGAATTCCAGCTTTTCCCGCACCTCGTCCGGCGCCAACCCAATATCCTCATAGGCCCCCAGCCTATCGCATAATGCCGTAATTGTGGACTGCGACGGGCGCCCGCGCAAATCGTGCCTGTTGAGTACATAGATCGGCCGTTCGCCTCGGTAACCAACAAGTCTGGCCAGCCTCTCCATACTCACGCCTCCTCCAGAAAATCAAATAACGTCGGCACGTCGCGCTCTGCCTCTGCCTGATGCAAATAACCCACGCCATCCCGGAAGTAATCGGCGTTGAGTTCCACCCCTATGCCATATCTTCCCATCTTTACGGCTTCTACCGGCACCGTCATCAACCCGCCGAAAGGATCGAACACCACGTCGCCCTCATTTGAGTAGCGGTTAATCAGACGTTGCACTGTGTCGATCTGGAGCGGACAAACATGCATCTGCTGGCGCCGCTGGCTCTGCGTAGTGTTGAGCGTGCGCATGCGGTTGATGTCGTCCCATACATCGTCCGTCCAGGATCCCGGCGCTACCACCATAAAGGATGCGGGGAGCTTCCCGTCAGCATCGAGCTCTTTCGCAAGAGCTACATGCTCATCGTAGCTATATACGCTCTCCCGCGAATATCTACGGTATGCGGCTTGGAGTTTGTCAACAGGCATGGCGCGCAGCTCATCTTTGGTCAGTAGGCGATTACCTGACGATCTCCAATAGCCATGCGCATCGATCTGCCATTGCGCTCGCGTGTAATCCTCTTTGGTCTTGGATACAGGCGTATCGGCATAAGCCTTACCGGTGTCGCTGGGCAATTTACGAAATAGGAGTACGTATTCCGGGCATCCCACGCCCATCTTCGTACCGTCCTTGCACTGCTCCGTCCATCCAAGGCGATAAGTTTGGTTATTCTCACGTACAAC
>JAVBNW010000152.1:0-22521 GCA_031551255.1 Eubacteriales bacterium
GTCTCAAACGGCACGGTGTTTTTGTTGACTGTGATGTTGGCACGGTCCAGCCGCTTTTCCAAATCCTTGCCCGTCACTTCAAGGCCGGTTAGATTAATCAGCATCAGGTGGTTGTCGGTTCCGCCGGATACCAGCCTAAGCCCCGCATCCGAAAGCGCCTTGGCGAGCGCCTGCGCATTGGAGGCGACTTGCTTTTGATAACTTTTGAATGCGGGCTCCATGGCCTCTTTGAAGCACACGGCTTTCGCCGCGATGATGTGCATCAGCGGCCCGCCCTGCGTGCCCGGGAAGATTGCGGAATCGATCTTCTTGGCGTATTCCTCTTTGCACATAATCATGCCGCCGCGCGGGCCGCGCAGCGTCTTGTGCGTGGTGGTAGTAACGATATCGGCAAACGGTACCGGGCTGGGATGGAGCCCGGCGGCTACGAGCCCTGCGATATGCGCCATATCCACCATAAACAGCGCGCCCACTTCATCGGCAATCGCGCGGAATTTAGGGAAATCCAGCACGCGCGGATAGGCTGACGCGCCGGCGAGGATGAGCTTGGGCTTATGTTCGAGCGCCAGGCGGCGAAGCTCATCGTAATCGATCATTTCATCCTTCTCGCCCACGCCGTACGGAACGATGTTGAAGTACTTGCCCGATAGGTTCACCGGGCTTCCGTGCGTCAAATGCCCGCCGTGCGAAAGGTTCATGCCCAAGATGGTATCGCCGGGCGCAAGCAGCGCAAAGTATACGGCGATATTCGCCTGCGCGCCTGAATGCGGCTGCACGTTGGCGTGCTCCGCGCCAAAGAGCGCCTTTGCCCTATCGCGGGCGAGGTTCTCGGCGATATCCACGTACTCGCAGCCGCCGTAGTAACGCTTGCCGGGATAGCCTTCCGCGTATTTGTTCGTCAAATGCGAGCCTGCCGCGGCCATCACCGCCGGCGATACGAAATTTTCCGATGCGATCAGCTCGATGTGATCGCGCTGCCGCTGAAGCTCTTGTTCCAGTGCGGCACAAATCTCAGGGTCGGCGGCGCGGATCGCTTTCAGGTCGATCATGGACGATTCCTCCCGTGCGTAACACTTTCTTACCGATTGGTGCAGTATAGCAAATCGAACCCCGACGAACAAGCGAAAGGCTGTAAATTCGCAACATCGGCTTCACATTTTCATGATTTGCCGAAACTTTGCCGTAACCATTTATTATTACTTGTTCACTAAAAATAAATGGCAAATAATTGGCAACAAACCATCTATTTATACGTCAAACTTGGCAAATAAGGAAATGGCGGAGGAATGAACATGTTAAAGCGCTTTATCGTAGCATCTATCGTATGTCTTTCTCTTCTTCTATGCGCGTGCAGCGCGCGCAATGCCGTCACCAGTGATAGCGGCGGAAACGTTTCTGCGGCGGCAGCCACAAACGCCGTGGGAGGCACAAACGCCGAACCGCCTACAGTGGGAGGCCCGTTGTACGAAGTTGCGCCCGAAAATTCGGCAATATACCAAAGCGGCAACGAGGCGGATTCCGCCTACCTGGGCGGCGAAAGCTACGCCTCGATCGTAGAACGCGGCTTTATATCCCCGCTGGACGTTCCGCTCTCCACCTTTTCGGCGGATGTGGACACGGCTGCCTACACCAACATTCGCCGCGCCATTGAGAACGGCCAGCGCGTCAACCCCGACATGGTGCGAACCGAAGAAATGCTCAACTACTTTCATTATAATTACGCCCCGCCCGCCGGAGAATCCCCGATCGCGATCACGACGGAACTTGCGGCTTGCCCCTGGGAGCCTTCGCACCATCTGGCGCTCATCGGCCTGCAGGCAGCCCAGATCGATTTGCGCGAGCTCCCGCGCTCCAATCTGGTCTTCCTGATCGACGTGTCGGGCTCGATGAGCGACGAAAACAAGCTGCCTCTGGTGCGGCGCGCGTTCGCGCTGCTGGTGGAACAGTTAACCGAGAACGACCGCGTTTCGATCGTAACCTACGCCTCCTCCGACCAGATCGTCCTCGCCGGCGCGTATGGCTACGACAAGGCGACGATTTTAAGGAGCATCGAGGATCTTACGTCAGGCGGCGGAACGCATGCGTCCAAGGGCATCGAAACCGCCTATGCGCTGGCCCGCGAATGCTTCATCCAGGGCGGCAACAACAGAATCATCCTTGCGACGGATGGGGATTTCAACATCGGCATCACCAGCGAAGGCGATCTTAAAAAGATGATCGAGCGCGAACGCGAAGGCGGCGTATACCTGACGGTTCTAGGCTTTGGAATGGGCAACTATAAAGACAGCAAGGTGGAAACGCTGGCGAAATACGGCGATGGCAACTACGCCTATGTCGATACGCTACAGGCCGCCCGCAAGGTGCTTGTCGAGGAAATCGGGGCGACGCTTCACACCGTCGCCAAGGACGTCAAGCTTCAGGTGGAGTTTAACCCGGCTACCGTCAAGGCCTATCGGCTGATCGGTTACGAAAACCGCATGCTGCGCGACGAGGATTTCCGCGACGATTCGGTGGATGCCGGCGATGTAGGCTCCGGTCACAGCGTGACCGCGCTGTATGAAATCATACCTGTAAACGGCTCGGGCGGCTCGGCGGAAACGTTGAAGTACCAGCCGGATAAGCCCGTGTCGGCCCCCGCGTACAACGCAAGCGGCGAATGGCTCACCGTCAAAGTGCGCTACAAAGCCCCTGAAGGCGGAAGCAGCCGCGAAATTGCCGCCGTTATTGACGAGGACGCGTATGCCTCCCCCTCCGACAACCTGCGTCTCGCGGCCGCCGTCGCCGAGTTCGCCCAGATACTGCGGAATTCGGAGTACCGCGAACAGTCCAACATCGACAATGTGCTCGGCGCGCTGCGCCCCCTTGCGCTCAACGACGATCGCGGCTACGTACGGGATTTCCAGCACATCGTCGAAGCCTACGGGCGGCAGTAGTAAACGGCACGGGGGTACGCAAAACGGCACGGGGGGTACGCGTACCCCCCGTGAACCCCCCGCCGAGACGGAACGACGAGACGGCACGACGAGGAGCGTGCGATGAAGGGAAAGGCCGGGAATCCGTTATGGATTCCCGGCTGCACATTTAAGAGGAGATTTTCAGCGATCCAAACGCCTATTTTTTCATGAGGTTTGCGATGAGAATGCCGCTGACCGCGCCCGCTGCCGCGCCGAGTGCGAGATCCGCGAGCAATACGCCGATGGGCGACATAGCCCCTTCCAGCATCATATAGATGCCTGCGCCCAGCAGGATGTACGCGATACCGACCGCCAGCCCACCGATCAGCCCGCGCGCTCCCGATTTCACCGCGCGCCAGGAACCCAGTAGAATCGACAGCACCTTGATTACCTGATTTACCGGCGGTATTACGGCATCCGAAAGCCCAAAGGTCTTCACGATCAACGCAAAAAGCAGAATCGCTATCACGGAGGCGACCGCCGCAAGGGCTACCCCCTCTATGATGCCCAGCAAGGGCCTGTCGGTTTGCTTCTTCACCATAGTCATGGCCGCGCCCCCTTTGCAGTAAGCATATGCAGGACGGCCTATTTCTATGTACACAAGTGATCCTAAAAGAAAGAAGGATATGGCCTACTTTATCGTGGATGCTCATGCACTACGCGCTGGCGCTATCGTATTTTCGGAGTCCAAGTTTCCAAAGCAGTACGGCAATGCCGAGAAACACGGCGGCAATCCCCACGGCAAACAGCCACAGTAAGGGGCTAAAGCCGCCGAACATCGCCTGCGCCGGAAGGTTGGCCATCAGGCCGTAGGGCAGCGCGACAAACAGTACCGCGCGCCACACCCCTTGGATCGCAGGCGCGGGCAGGCGGAAAGAAAACGTGACGAACGTATCCTCGATGCGGTTAAAGGCGTTGCTGCGCGTCATCCAAAACGCCGGCATGCGCATGATTAGCATGAGCGCGAACATCAACGTATACATCAGCGCCAGCATACAAAGAAACGAGCATATACTCGCAAACGAGAGGATATGAAGCCTTGCGCCGCCATACAGCGCGACGGCAAGACCCCCCAATCCTTCGAAGAACGTGCCGGGGTTGGGTTGGCCAAAGCTTACATACAAAAGAGTGTTCACCGGGCGAGTAATCGCCAAATCCAGCTCGCCGGTGCGTATCTTATCGGGTATGGATAGGATGCCAAAGAAGTATGTGGCCATATAAAAGCCATCCAGCGCCATAAACGCGCCTACGAATACCGTCATATGGTCGAACGTCCAATCTCCAATCGGCCCTCCGCGCGCGATGAAGAAAAACACGAGCAGGTGCGTCGCAAAAAAGACCGTATCCCCGATCATTGGCGCCCAGAAAGCATAGCGGTATGCCATTTTGGATTGCATCTGCGTAGCGCCGAGCTTAAACAGCATGCGCATGGTGCGCGCCGCGCGCCTCACAGCCCCACCCCCTCGAACATCGCAGGCGCAGTGCGCTCGAGGCACTTACACACTACAAACCCTATGGCGATCCAACCGCACAATACCGCGAGCGCCAACGGAGCGGGCGTTTGTGCCTTTCCCAACAAAAGCGTAGCCGGATAGTAGGCCATGTACGCAAAGGGCGAATATACGGCCCAACCTGAAAAGCCGCCAAACATTACGTTCAGCGGAATCATTGCGCCGGACAACATGGTATTGCACAGGTTTTTCACGATGAAGACGCCCGAGCCATCGGTAAACTTAAATGTAGAGCATGCTACGATGTAGTTAAAAAGCATGTTGAGCACCCCGCCGAGCAATACGACGGCGGTTCCCACTGCGAGGTTCTCAAGCGTAGGCAGTACAAAGTATGGCCGGAACAAAAGCGCTGCCGCCGCCATCACCAAGGCGTTGCTCAGAAGCGGAAAGAGCGCCTTGGAAATGCTGGATGTCATGAACGTGGCAAATGGCGACACGGGCCGGACGATGTGCTTGGCATACCGTCCTGTTCGAATTTCCTGAGAAAACTCCTTAAGCGCGCCGTCTCCCTGCGTTAAAGGTTGTATGGCCTGGACGATCAAATAGTACGTGGTCATTTCCGCAAGGCTCATGCCCCCTACCTGCGCCGCGCCGCGGAACACGGCCTTCCACAAAAGATAGGCCAGCAGCACGCCGCCCATGGAAAACAGCGCGCTGAGCCACGTATCCGCCCGGTAGGCGACGGAGTTTTTCCATTCGATCGCCATCATATTTAGGTATTTACGCATGCTGGTAGATCCTTTCTACGAGCAACGTCACATCGTCGTCCTCTATGCGCAAATCCTCAACTTCCCCTATGGATAAAAGCTCTTTTACAGCGCCTTGTACATCGGCATTATCGACCCTGAGTACAAGCGTTCGCTCGGCGAGCGAAACGAGATTTGCGCCAAAGCGCGCGACGCAAAGGGGATCTTGGGCAAAGCGCGCGGTGATCGTATGCTGGCGGCTGTATCCGCGCAGCAGAGCATCCAATTTGCCGTCGTACAAAATCGTCCCTTCCCTAAGCACGACGGCGCGCGGCGTCAACTCTAAGAGATCCTCGGTATAGTGGGAAGTCAGCACCAGGGTGATGCCGCGCTCGGCCCCCGCCGTGCGAAGCATTTCGCGGATGCGCCGCTGGGCGACGGCATCCAGGCCGATGGTCGGCTCGTCAAGAAACAAAAGCTCCGGGTCGTGAATCAGGGCGGCGATGAGCTCCAGCTTCATCCTCTCCCCCAGCGACAACTGGCGCACCGGTACGCCCAAATACTTTTTTACGTCGAACAGCTCTCCGTAGTAAGCGAGGCTGTCGCGAAACTTAGGTTCCGACACCTGGTAGATCGATTGATTTAAAAGCAGAGAATCCATCGCAGGCAAATCCCACCACAGTTGGGATTTTTGCCCCATCACCAGCGCAAAGCGTTTTTTATGGGCATCGCTTGCGGCATAGGGCGTTTCATCGAACACGGAAGCCTCGCCTGAGGAAGGGCGCACGATGCCGCATAGCAGCTTAATCAGCGTGGTTTTTCCCGCGCCGTTGGGCCCCATTAGCCCGACAAACTCTCCTCTTTCGATGGAAAACGTCACATCCGTAAGCGCATCGCGATATTTCTTCTCCCGGTGGAACAGCGATGCCGCCGAACCCCAGAACCCTTCGCGTTTTTCGTAGTAGGCATATTTTTTACATAGGTTGCGTGTAAAAATCATGCGGTTCGCCTCCGTAATAATACAATAAGGCCGGGAGACGCGCCACAAGCGCACTCCCGGCCTACAAAACGGGAAAGCGAACACCCAGGCTTGCGGCGTCACGCAGGGTAACGGCAAATAAAGCCTAACCCTACGCTACTTTTTCAGTTCCTCAGAACCTCCGCAAATGCCCTGGACACGCGTACCACCCTTTCTAAATATGCTTACGCTATCATAACGTATCGGCGGCAAAAGCGCAAGGCTATTCGACGCTGCCGAAAATTTCGTTGCAAGAATGCACCGCGTCGCGGTACGCATCTCCCACGGTATCGGGGCTTAAGCCCGCGCGGGCGGCGAGCTCTTCCATTTCATCCCACTCGCCCCGCTCGTAGGTGAGGATCAGGTCGATGAAGACTCGATAGGGCCCTTTGCCATCTACCAGCGCCGCACGCGTCTCGTCGCTGACGGCGATATCCCGGAAAATCACCTCGAACGGCCGGGCCATGATCACATCCATCAGCGAAAACAGGCCCGCCATAAACGCATCGGCTCCGTCGTACTTACCCAATACGATCGCGATCGTTTCGCAGAATTTTGCCCTGATCAGCGATACGCGGTTGAGTTCGCGGGGCTGCCCCGCGCTGATGCCCATCATCGACACCAACGAAACCCATTTGCGCACTTCCCGCGTGCCCAGCGCAACAAGGGCATGGTGAATCGTCTTGATCTTCACGGTAAAGCCAAACGCTACGGAGTTGACGAGCTTGAGCAGTTGATATGATAAGGATACGTCGCGCATGATGATCGCGGATACTCGCGTAAAGTTAAAATCCGGCCGGTTGACAAGCTGTATCAGCCTTAGGCAGTTGACGGGAAGCGGGCGAAACTCTTCGCCCGAAACGATTACCGGCTTGGAAAAAAAGTAGCCCTGGTAAAAGTGAAAGCCCAGCTGTTGCGCGGCCTCAGACATCTCGCGCGTTTCGATCTTCTCCGCGAGAAAGCGAAGCCCGGGCCTAAGCGCCGCCCGCATCGTCCGTTCGATATCCGCCGAGTTGGCCTGCGTAAAATCCACCTTGACGATATCGGCGATTTTGAGCAGATCTTCATTTTCGGGAGTGAGAACATAATCGTCCAGCGCAAGGTCATAGCCAAGGCGTTTTAGCTCCTCGCACCGCTCGATGATTTCATCCGTCGGCAACACCGATTCGAGTATTTCGACAACGAGCGTTTCAGATGGAAACAGCGTGGCGACTTCTTGAGCGATAAAATTGCCGGTGAAATTAATAAACGCCTTACGCCCAGCCGTCATTTCATCGATGCCAATGTTATAAAAGCTATTGATAATAACGTTGGAAGAAGCCTGATCGCCGTCGATATGTGGCGGCGGATTATAAAAATTTTCAGTATCCGTCTGGCGGTACAGCAACTCATAGCCGTAAACCTGTAGTTTACGGTTAAAAATAGGCTGCCGCGCGACATGAAATTTCATAGACAGACCTCCATGCGACGCCGATTCCATATCAGTATACCATGATACCATATTTTCGCAAACTCAAAAAGCTAAAATTCGACACAGAAACTGCAATAAAATCATCCATATGGTGACAACCCCTTTTCACGTGGCTTATAATCACTTATGGATACGTACGTTTTACAATGCTCGACCCAGCAGCAAATTTAAGCAACTTGATAGTAAGGAAAGGGGAAGGCTAATGAAGGTTATCAAGGCGTTTGGCCCTGCCGATCTGCGCATCGTCGAGGCGCCCATACCCGAACCGCAACCGGGCTATGTGAGGATCAGAGTGCGCGCAAGCGGTATCTGCGGCTCGGACAAATGGATTTGGAATGTAAATGGGCCGACGGATGCCGTTGCCGGTCATGAAACGGCGGGAGATGTCGACGAACTCGGCGAGGGCGTATCGGGCCTTTCGGTAGGAGACCGGGTTATGGTTAACAACGTGGGAGGCTGCGGCATATGCCCGGCATGCAGGCAGGGCGCATTTGTATACTGCCCTTCATGGAACGGCAAACTGGATGTCAACAACGGCTTTGGCGAGTACCTCGTCGCGCCCGCGCGCAATTGCCTGATTCTGCATCCGTCTTTGGATTACGTCGACGGCGCGCTGTTGATGGATAATTGGGGAACGCCCTACAGCGCGATGGAGAAGGCGCAGCTTGGCGCGGGAATGGACGTACTCGTCAGCGGCCTTGGGCCGGTTGGGCTGGCGGCGGTAGCACTGCTTGCGTCGCGGGGCGCCTGCGTGGTCGCTACGGATCCGGTCGCCGCGCGCAGGGAGGCGGCATCCCGGCTCGGGGCGATGGCAGCATGTGAGCCGAATCGCGCCGCAGCGCTCGCGCGGGATATCGCGGACGGCCAGGGCGTTCACGCCGTGATGGAGTGCTCCGGCAACAGTGCCGCCTATGCATCCGGCCTGGACGCGCTGCGCGTAGGGGGAACCTTCATATGCGTCGGCGAGCACGCCGAATACCTGCTCAAGCCCAGCGAAACCCTCATTCGCAGGCAACTGCGCATGATGGGCTCATGGTATTCCACGATGAAAGACGCAAAGAGTCTACAGGTGTTGGCAGCGCAGGGGCTGATCCGCCCCAAAGGCTTTCTTACGCACACAGTGTCGCTCGAAGAGATGCCCGGCATCTTTGGCCAGGTGATGGAACTTGCGCCGCATATCCTCAAGTGCGTCGTCGCGATGTAGGAGCCAAATAGGCAGGTAACACATGCCGGATAGCCCTCGGGGAGCAAAAACTCCGCGCAGGCCGTCCGGCATCGCCTTTTCCTCTACAGTTTTTGTGGCAAAGCGGGAACCCCTAGCGGTTCAACTCGCTCTGCGCCTCGCCATGGTGCGCCGCGATGACGGATTCGATCTCCCTCCATGAAGACGAAGGCATGTCCCCCATTACGGTATTCTTAATCGCGGCCATGGCGTTGCCCGTCTCGAGCGCCTTCTGAGGCGACTTACCCAGCAATAGGCCGGAGAGAACGCCGGAGAGGTAGGCATCGCCCGAGCCGATGCGATCGACGACCTCAATATCCAAATACGGGGCCTCGCTGAAGCATTCGCCACTGTGCGCATCGTAAAGGATCGAATCCCACGCGTGGCGCGTCGGAGATTCAACCGTGCGGCGCGTCATGGCGATCATCTTCGCGCCAAAGTCTTCGTGGTAGCCGCGCAGCATTTCTTCTATCGTGCCCTTGCGCGCGAGCATGCGCCGGGATGTCTCTTCGGAAACAAATAAAATATCCACCATCGGCAACATCTCCACCACGGCGCGGTACGCTTCCTGCTCGCCCCACAGCGCCGCGCGGTAGTTGACATCAAAGGAGATGATGGCGCCCGCATTGCGGAAGCGGCGCACGAGCTCGAGCGCGAGCCCGTGGCTGGCCTCGCCAAGACCCAGGGTGATGCCGCTGACATGGAACGCGCGCGTGGAGGCAAATATGCTTTCCGGCAGCTCCTCAAGCTTGAGCGTGGTAAACGCGCTCGCCCGCCGATCGTAGATAACCGACGGCTTTCGCGGATGCGCGCCAAACTCATAGTAGTAAAGCCCCAGCCTGCTCTGCGGCGTGTCGTCAAACACGATGTAATCGTCCGAAACCCCCGCAAAGCGCACCCGGTGCTGCACAAATGTACCCAGTTCGCTTGCGGGCAGTTTGGTAATGACGCCGGTGCGCAGCCCCAAAAGGGACATGCCGCACATCACGTTCAGCTCCGAGCCCCCTACGGTTTTTTCGAAGGCCTCGCCCATGGAAATCCTCTCCCGCGCGGGCGGCGAAAGACGCATCATCACTTCGCCGAGCCCCAGGGCATCGAATGGATGGGATTGCCTCTCAGGTAGTTTCATAACGTCTCCTCCTGTGAAGGCGGTATAATCCGCGTATAAGAGTTACTATAGCATACATCGCGCAGGGGCGGCAACAAAGCTATATAAGCTTCAACGTATCCTTTATCGCATGGTGGATGCCATCACTGTCATTATCAAGCGTCGTATATTTTGCCGATCGCTTAATCTCTTCATGGGCATTCCCCATTGCAAAGCTGTATTCAAACGCCGATAGCATTTCCATGTCGTTCATATCGTCGCCAAAGACAGCGATTTCAGACTCCGCGTATCCGTAGAGCCGGCATATTTTTTCTATGCTACGAAGCTTATTGACGCCATTCGCAGTAACCTGAATGGCTTTGCCACGATCGGTAAGATAGAATTGCGCCTTGTCGCGACATAAAGTCTCAACCGATTGAACGAGCTTATCCTGCAGAAGGGTGACGGAATCGATTAGGTCTTCATAGAAAATAAGCATCTTGATTGTATTCAGATGCCGAGCGTCGTCTAAAGTCAAGGCTTCTGCAAATGTTACGCCCCAAGATTCATAGTTTTCCATTTTCAAAGTGAAGCGAAAGGCATGGAATTCGTCTTCCAATTGCAGGACGATGTTCAGCCTATCTTGCTGGGAAACAATTTCGATTACATCTTGCACAAGTCCGGCCGGTATCGGCATATATTCTTTCGTTCCCCCAGCGACAACACAGCCCCCATTATGATAAGAGCCGCCCTCAAAGAGCGACATCGTATTGCGATCCCACGACAATACGCGTTCCAAAATAGGAGGGCGCGCGGTTGCGATAAAAATTTTAATTCCAGCTTCTTTGCAGCTTGTAAGCGTGCTTTTTGTTAATGGTGAGATGGTTTTTCGACTGTTTAACAAGGTTCCGTCCAAGTCGAAAAAAAGTGCCTTGATCATGTTGTACCGCCATTATCATTCCATCAAATTTCTACTCGAATACTCAGCCTGGCGTACGGTGGCCATGCTGCCTGCGCTTACGCGGAACGGATTTCACTTCGCCCCTCTCCGCTTCGCTGCTTTCCCCCTGCGCGGGCATCGCAACCGGTATGCTCGCATAATCCACCCGGGCGTCTTCCAGGCACAGACAGCAGTTATCGCATAGCTTGTCGGGGTTTAGGTCGCAGCGGTCGCATTCCCCGCAATGTACGCATTCCCTTTCCTTCAGTTTACACTCCGCCACTGCCCCATCCCCCCAACATATCGCGCATTCCGACGGTTACAGGTTGCTCAGTAGCGCGAAAAACAGCACCATAACCGCAATGGTAACCGAAACAAAGCCAAAGATCGCCACAGTGGTCATCGTTTGCATCGCTTTCGACGAGAGATCCACTTTCTTTTCGATTGCCCCGATGGATGAATCGACTTTATCTTCGATAGTATGAAGGGTGGACAACGTCTCGCGCTGTATGCGCGTGACCTTTTCCTCTATTTTTTGCGCATGCGCCTCGTTTTGCTCGACCATTCGCTCGACTTGCTCTAAAACCTCTTCACGGCTTTGATCGACCTTGCGCTCGTGCGCCTCACGCTCGTCCTTGATCTGATCGAGGATTCTGCTCATGGAGAGTAGAATTTCTTCGCGGTCCCTGCGCCTGCGCGCCTCGTCCATCGCAGCTTCCGATTTTTGCATGGAATCACCCTTCCATATCTCTATATCGTCTATCGGAAGTTCGACAGGGAAACTTTACTTTGCTTTTTATTGGCAAATTATCGAACAGATGTTTCTTTTGCTAGAAACATCTGGTATACTACCGGTAGAAAAGAGAGGGAGTGTTTCCATGGCTGGCGGAAGAAACAACAACCAAGAGCGCATCCTTATATATATTCAGAAGCATACCGAGGACAAAGGCTATCCTCCTTCCGTTCGCGAAATCTGCGAGGCCGTGGGGCTCAAATCCACCTCCACCGTTCACGGCCATTTAACGCGGTTGGAAAAGCGCGGCCTTCTCAGGCGCGATCAGACAAAGCCCCGCGCCATCGAAGTTCTTGGGAAAACGCCCAAGAAAAAGACGGTCGACGTCCCGATCGTAGGGTTGGTTACCGCGGGCGTGCCCATCCTCGCAACGGAAAACATAGAAGATACCTTCCCGCTCCCCGTCGATGTGTTCGGCGACATGCACGATCATTTCGTGCTGAAAGTGCGGGGAGACAGCATGATCGACGCCGGCATCCTCGACGGGGATCAAGTCGTCGTTCGCCGGCAACAGAGTGCGAACAACCGGGATATCGTCGTCGCCATGATCGACGACGAGGCTACGGTCAAACGCTTTTACCGCGAAGACGGGTACATTCGCCTTCAACCGGAAAACTCTTCTCTTCAACCCATCCTCGCCCGCAACGTCACCATACTCGGCCTAGTGGTAGGGCTTTACCGGTTGTTTTAGGCGGCGCGGGTTCACGGGGACGCGTTTCTTCGTGAACCTCGCCGAAGAAGCGCTATGATGATCGAATACATACGTTCAAAAATCGCGTGGCGAGGGCGATGCCGGATGGCACCCGCCTTTTTTCGTTCTTCGCTACGCCCTTGGGCATGCATCGTGGATATCGTCACCGAGCCTCATATGGGGGCGAGATGAACGAGGGCGCTTTTCGTGCCACCAGGCGGAGAACGCAGGCGTGCTACGCCAAGTATGACAGCGCCGCGATGCCGGAAACAGGTCGCTAGCTATTCACATTTGGGGGTTCGATGCTTTCAACACAAACGACGGGCCGCACCTTCGCAGCCCGCCGCAAATCGTCCGTCAACCGTTTTGTCAGGGGGGGCTATTCGTCGTAATAACCAGCGTCTATCCTTTCCATGTCCACCAGATACTTCGGGTCCACTTCGCGGCCGGAAAGCACCCTGCGGATGAACGCGGGCGTCACATAATAGTAGTGCGCGTCGTCCGCGGCGACCTTGGGCATGGTTACGTACTGCTTGGTGGGCGGCAGGCACGACTTGCAGGCCGTCATGCCCTCTTCGTACACCTCGCTCAGGTGCAGATAGTACTTCGTGGATACGTTGATTACCTTTTCGCACTGCGTGTTGTGGTATTCCCTGCTGTTGTTGCGGATGTGCACCCGGATCTCCGAAGGATCCAAGTAAAACTCCTTATAGAAAAAGCGGCACGCGTAGTTTACAAAATTCATGTTTAAATCGTAGTTAGCATCCCCTGTAGTGACAAAAACGACATCCTGCGTGCTTTTGCCGCCCTCGGAGATGATCTGGATTTTGCGCTGAATCTTCATCGTGCGGTCGAAGCCCTCGTTCAGCGGAAAATCGCAAGCGATAAGCTTGCCCTCCTTGATGCAGCACGACGCCGCTTCGATGCCCTGCCCTATCGCGTCTTCGAACAACATGCCTTCCATGTCGCCATAAAGAAACTGACAGTTCGGCTCATGATACTTTTCATTCGCCAGGTATACGTATTCTCCGGTGCGGTCGCGCCCATAGTCCTCCGTCGGCCTGGGCGTTGGAGTAGGCTCGGGCGTAGGTTCGGGCGTGACGGATGAGGTAGAAGTAGAAGATTCCGAGGGAAGTTGCTGGCTGTTGTCGACCTGCTGCGTCTGCGCGGGGGCGCAAGAAGCCAACATGGACACAACAAGAACCGCCAGCAAGCATTGCAAAGCTCGTTTTTTCATAAACGCCACCGCCGTCGCCCAATGTAATTCCTTTACAAGTATACTATTCCCGAGCACAAAACACAAGCTGCATGAAAAGCGCCTGCGCGCGCACAATACGCGGGGAGGTGTGCCCTATGCTGACGATGTTTTTGCGCGCGGCTATCCTATATACCCTCGTGGTGATCATCATGCGGTGTATGGGTAAGCGACAAATCGGCGAGATGCAGCCGTACGAGCTGGTGATTACCATCCTCATTTCAGATCTTGCGTCCGCGCCGATGAGCTCGTCCTCCATCCCGCTGGCGCACGGCATCATGCCGATTGCGGCAATCGTTTTGATGCAGTCGCTCCTTACGGTGATGAACCTCAAGAGCGACACGCTTCGCGCTTTTATCAACGGAAAACCCAGCATTCTCGTGCGCAACGGCATCGTCGATGAAAAAGAACTGCGCAAGCAGGCCATCACTTTAAGCGAACTGCTGGAGGAAGCACGTATAGCAGGCGTCCCTTCGCTTTCACAAATAGGCGTCGCCGTGCTCGAGGTGTCGGGCGATCTTTCCGTATTTCCCATATCGGCCCAGCGCCCGGTATCCGCCGCGGATATACAGCTTGAGACCGCTTATGAGGGCATGACCCTCGCGCTGGTACTCGACGGGCACATACAAAAACACAACCTCGAAGAGGGAAAGCTTTCCGAATCGTGGCTTGTCCATCAGCTCAAGCAAATCGGCCTTTCTGAAAAAGGAGTGTTTCTGTGCACGCTGGATACCTCCGGCGTGCTGTGCGTGCAGCCAAAGGGGCAAAGCGCGCTGATCTTCCGCAACGCGCTATCGCCGCAGGAGGTGCGTTGGTGAAATCTTTATTGATTATGATGGCGATTTCCCTGCTGGCTATCGTCGCGTGCATTTTTTTATCAAACCACGTCGTGGATACATGCGCATCTTTGATCGAGGAAAACATCTCTGTGCAGGAAAGCGCCGTCGCCGGCGATTTTGAATCCGCGATGCAGCAGCTTACCTCCATGCGCGATCGCTGGAAAGAACCCGAAAAGCATTGGGAGATGATATGCGATCACAACGATATCAGCCGCGTGACAAAGGCTCTTGAGCGAGCTATCTTGCTGTGCGGGCAGGAAAACGCGGATAGGCTGGAACTCGAGTGTTGCGAGATCACCGCAGCGCTTAACAATATTTCCGAAAAAGAGAGCGCCAGCATCGGCAACATCATTTAGCAGGCCCCGCTCATCCATGAATAGGGCTATCCTGCGGCGCGGGCAACGCGCCGCAGGATGACTGCCTTTAATAACCGAAATAGAAGCCATCCGGAATGCATTATTGTAAGTCGATCAGCGCCTCCCGCTCGGGCCCCGTGGACAGATAGCGGATCGGAACGCCGACTTCGCGCTCTACAAATCTTACATAGCGCTTCGCGTTTTCCGGCAGGTTGTCGAAATTGCGCTCGCCGCGGATATCGCACAGCCAGCCTGGCAGCATCGCGTACTCAGGCTTGGCGCGCGCAATCTTCGCCGTATTGGGAAAGCGCCGGGCGACGGCGCCGTCGATCGCGTAGCCTACGCATATGGGGATTTCGGGCAGGTAACCCAGTACATCAAGGCCCGTGAGCGCTACGCAGGTTGCTCCCTGCATTGCGCAGCCGTAGCGCGTCGCCACCGCGTCGAACGCGCCAACCCTTCGCGGACGCCCGGTCTTCGCGCCGTATTCCCCGGCATCTCCTCCCCTGCGCCTGAGTTCTTCCGCCTCCACGCCAAAGAATTCCGTGGCAAACGGGCCTTCGCCTACGCTGCTTGAATACGCCTTCACGACCGCAACGACCTCGTCGATCGACGCGGGCGGTATGCCCGCTCCGGCAGCCGCGTAGCCCGCGAGCGTCGGTGAGGAAGTAACATAAGGGTGGATGCCGTGATCGACGTCGCGCAGCGTACCAAGCTGCCCCTCAAGCAGAATGGTCCTTCCCTGCTCTATCGCCGTGTGCAATAGCTCTGACGTATCGGCCACAAAAGGCCTGAGCCACTCCGCCTGTTCCATCAGCTGTTCATACAGCGCGCACGGGTCTATCGGTTCGCGGTTGTATAGGTGCTCAAGCAGCACGTTGACCTTCACGCACAAGTTGTCGACGGCATCGCGAAGGTTCGGGTCGTCGTACAATTGCCACACCTGAAGGGCGTTGTGCGAAAATTTATCGGCATAGAAGGGTGCGATGCCGGATTTTGTCGTTCCAAGCTTTTTATCCGCAAGCCTCTCTTCCTCACAACAATCCAATAATACATGATGCGGCAGCACAAGCTGCGCCCTATCCGAAACGCACAGGCGCGGTTCGACGCCTCGCGCGCGGAGCGCATCCCACTCGGCATGCAGATCCTCGATGTTGAGCGCGACGCCGTTGGCGATGATGTTGACGGCCCGGGGGCTGAACGCGCCCGAGGGCATCAGGTGCAGCGCAAACTTGCCGTGCTGGTTGATGATGGTGTGCCCAGCGTTGCTGCCGCCCTGAAAGCGCACCACAAAATCCGCCTGCGTCGCAAAAAAGTCGGTCATCTTGCCCTTGCCCTCGTCTCCCCAATTGGCCCCTACAATAGCGCGTACCATACGATTCGCCCCTTTCATACCGGCAGACCGGAAGAGCTGACCAGCGAATCGCGGTTGGCATCGAGCAGCGGCTCGATATCCTCGCGCAAAAAGCGCTCGGTCTGTTCTTGCGCAAAGCCTACGTACTGGGTTGGGTCTACGGATTCCCAGCCTTCCACCAAGTCGCAAAAAGCCGGATCTTTGGCAAGAAGCGCCAGCAAATCGTTGGGCAGCCCCTTTTCTTTAACCATCCGCCCGGCCTCTTGGGCGTGCGCGCGGATTCGTTCGTGCAACTCCTGCCTGTCGCCGCCGCGCTTTACCGCTTTCATTAAGAGATCCTCGGTCATCATAAAAGGGAGCTCCTCGCGCAGGTGCTTGTCGATCACCTGGGGGTACACTCTAAGGCCGCCCGCCACGTTTAAATAGATCTCCAGAATGCCGTCCACCGCGAGAAATGCCTCCGGAATTGCTATACGCCAGTTCGCGGAATCGTCGAGCGTGCGCTCGAACCACTGTTCCGAAGCCGTCATATCCGCGTTTAACGCGTCGCACAACACATATCTGCAAAGGCCCGTCATGCGCTCGCAGCGCATGGGGTTACGCTTGTAGGGCATGGCGGGGGAGCCCACCTGGCTCTGTTCGAACGGCTCCTCGATCTCTTTGAGGTGCTGCAACAACCTCAGGTCGTTCGCGAACTTGTGCGCGCTCTGCGCGACGCCGGCGAGCGCGTGCGCGATACGGCTATCGAGCTTGCGAGGATAGGTTTGCCCGCTTACCGGAAACACGCCGTCAAAACCGAACGCGCGCGCGATGCGCTCCTCAAGCTCAACCGCCCTTTGGTAATCGCCTGCGAACAGTTCGCGAAAGCTTGCCTGCGTGCCCGTCGTTCCCTTGGAGCCCAGCAACTTTAGGGCCGACAATACGCAATCGATCTCCTCGATATCCATCAGCAAGTCTTGCAGCCACAGCGTCGCTCGCTTCCCAACCGTGGTAGGCTGGGCCGCTTGGAAGTGCGTATAGCTGAGCGTCGCAATCGAACGATGGCGCATCGCGAACTCGGCAAGGCACGCCATTACGGATAGTATTTTCTGGCGAACTTTCACCAGAGCCTCGCGCATGACGATGAGATTGGCGTTGTCGCCCACATAGCACGACGTCGCCCCTAAATGGATAATGGGTTTGGCATCCGGGCACTGATCCCCGAAAGCTAAAATGTGCGCCATCACGTCGTGGCGCGTCTTTGCCTCGTAGCGCTGTGCCGCTTCAAAGTCGATATCGTCGATATGCGCGGCAAGCTGATCGACCTGCGCCTGCGATATCGGAAGCCCGAGCTCCTTCTGCGCTTTCGCCAGTTCCACCCATAGCCGCCGCCATGTAGCGAACTTATGCTGCTCTGAAAAAATCTGCTGCATTGGTACGCCGGCATAACGGACGCACAGCGGGTTTCGATAACGGTCGTACATGCCCATTCCCCTTGTTGTTTATTTGCTACGCCTTGACGCGGCTAAGCACCTGGGCATATGCCTCCGCAAAGCCGCCCATATCCCGGCGAAAACGATCCTTGTCCATCTTTTCGTTGGTAACGGCATCCCACAGGCGGTAGTTGTCCGGAGAAAGCTCATCGGCAAGCAACAGCTCGCCGCCCTGCGTTAAGCCAAACTCAAACTTGCAATCGATCAGCTTCAGTCCTTTTTGTTGAAAAAACTCCGTGAGAAAACGGTTAATCGTCATCGCGTAGTCCGCTATCGCACGAAATTGCTCCGCCGTCGCGAGGCCCAGCGCTATGGCCTGCGATTCGTTGATAGGCGGATCGTCCAGCGCGTCGTCCTTTAAGCTGTACTCAAGCGTCGGCTGTGCGAGGGGCGTGCCCTCTTCCACGGCGAAGCGCTTGGAAAAGCTGCCCGCGGCGACGTTGCGCACGATCACTTCTAGCGGAATGATCCGAACTAACTTTGTCAACATATCACAATCGTTCAGACTTGAGACGTAATGGGTCGGAACTCCCCTGTCTTCTAAATACGTAAACAAAATGCAGGATATTTCGTTGTTGATCTTTCCTTTGCCGTCAAATGAGCCTTTTTTTAAGCCATTGAGCGCGGTTGCGTCATCTCTGAAGGAGATAATGCACAGTGTAGGGTCCTGTGTCGCGTATACGGTTTTAGCCTTTCCGGCGTGTAGCTGCTTTCCCTTTTGCATGTATGTCACCTTCCCATATGTGAAATCACGAACTACGAACGATTACATCCATATAATATTATAAGTTCGTGTTTTAGTCAATAAACGGATCCTCGAAAAAAAAGTAAAATTCCCCTCCGGCCCGGCGGCTTTGCAAACGAAAAAAACATAGCACCCGGGTACGAAAAAGCCCGCGCGTTTCCGCGCGGGCTTCCCAATGCTTTGGTCGTTCCATTAACGCGTCGTTTTATGGAACATGCGCTTGATAAGCTTGATGATCTCGATAAATGGCACCACTACAAATGCAAGCCCAAGGGCAATACCCCATTGAGCGAGCGTCAGGGGCGCGACCGAGAAAATCGCGCTGACGGGGGGCACGCACACGATCAAAATCAACAGCGCGAGCGGAATCAGCACGGAAAAAAGCAGCATGCGGTTGTTGAAGCTGCGCTTTCCGAATACCGTGTGCCAGCCCGCCTTGATGCTGAATACGTGAAAGAGCTGCACCGCGCTGAGCGTAACAAACGCCATGGTCGTGCCGGCGATGTGCGAAACCCTATTCCCTACGGCATACGAGGCCAGCGTCAGCGCCGCCATCGAGGCCCCCTGATATAAAAGCGTCCAAAGCAAGCCGTCGGCAAAAAAGCTCTTGTTTTGATCGCGCGGCGCCTCGTTCATCAAATCCGGCTCCGCCGGATCGACGCCAAGGCCGATCGCCGGGAAGGAATCCGTAATCAGGTTGATCCACAAAATGTGCACCGGCCCCAGCAACACCACGCCGGCGGGCAACACAAGGGTGGCTACCAACAGCGCAATCACCTCGGCGATGTTCGTGGAGAGCAAAAATTGCACCGACTTGCGTATGTTCAGGTAGATTTTGCGGCCTTCCTCCACCGCGGCGACGATGGTGGCAAAATTGTCGTCCGCCAGCAGCATATCGGCAACGCCTTTGGACACATCCGTGCCTGTAATGCCCATGCCCACGCCGATGTCCGCCGTCTTAAGGGCGGGCGCGTCGTTCACGCCGTCGCCCGTCATCGCCACCACCTTGCCCTTCGCCTTCCACGCTTTGACGATGCGCACCTTATGTTCGGGCGACACGCGCGCGTATACGCGAATTCTCTCCAGCCGCTCGCCGAGCTGCTCATCGCTCATGTTCTCCAGCTCGTTGCCGAAGATCGCCTCCGTTCCCTCTTCCAGCATGCCGATTTCGCGCGCGATGGCTATGGCCGTATCCTTATGGTCGCCCGTGATCATCACGGGGATGATGCCTGCCCGGCGGCACTGCGCGACGGCGTCGTACACCTCGGGCCTTGGAGGATCGATCATGCCCACGAGGCCGACAAAGACAAGATCCCGTTCCAGCTCCTCCCCGGGCGCGAAGGGCTTATAGGCTGCCGCGAGCACGCGCAGCGCCTTGCCCGCCATCGCATGGTTCGCCGCCATGATCGCATCGCGATGCTCCTCATGAAGCTCGACCACCCCATCGTCAAGCTCGATGCGCGTGCATCTTCTGAGCAGCTCGTCGGGCGCGCCCTTTGTAAACACTACATTTCCATCGGGCATGGCGTTGACGGTGGACATCATTTTGCGCTCGGAATCAAACGGCGCTTCCTCCACCCTTTGCGCGCCCAGATACTCCTTCGCCATCCCCCTGTCGAGCACAAAGCGCCTAAGTGCCGTCTCGGTCGGGTCGCCGATATCTCCATCGTCTCGAAGCGTGGAGTCGTTGCACAGCTCCAGCGCGGCCAGCAGATTGTCGTGCGCGTCCCGCGGCATATACTCTCCCGCAGCGATGAGCTGCCCACGCGCATACACCTCGCGCACATTCATCTTGTTCTGCGTCAGCGTGCCGGTCTTATCCGAGCAGATGATTTGCGCGCACCCCAGCGTTTCCACCGCGGGAAGCTTTTTAATGATCGCCTTGCGCGCCGCCATGCGCGTGACACCCATCGCCATCACGATGGTCACCACGGCGGGCATGCCCTCCGGAATGGCCGCGACCGCCAGCGAAACCGACATCAAAAACGCATCCAGCGTGCCTTTGAGCTCAAAGCCGCCGTTGTGAATGACGCCGACGGCGAAGATTAGAACGCAGATGGCGATAACCACAAACGTGATCACTTTGCCGATTTCGGCTAGTTTTTTTTGCAACGGGGTTTGTTCATCCGTTTCGGCGTTGATCATGTGCGCGATGCGCCCCATTTCCGTGCGCATGCCCGTTGCCGTAACGATGCCTTGCCCGCGCCCATAGGTGACGGATGTGCCGTAAAACGCCTCGCTTATGCGGTCCCCCAGCGCAACGCCATCGGGAACGGTCGCCTTTGCGTCCTTTTCCACGGGCACGGATTCGCCCGTCAGCGACGCCTCTTCGATCTTTAGGCTGGCGCTATGCTCAAGCTTCATATCGGCGGGAACGAGATCGCCCGCCTCGAGCAGCACCAAATCGCCGGGCACGAGGAGCGAGGCGTCCATCATGCGCACCTCGCCCTCGCGCACACAGCGCGCCGTTTGGGCGGACATCTTCTTGAGCGCGTCGATCGCCTGCTGCGCTTTTTGCTCCTGCACAAGGCCGATTGCCGTGTTGGCCACGACTACCGCCAGAATAATCGCCGAATCGATCCCCTCGCCAAGCAGCCCGGAAATCAGCGCCGCCGCAAGAAGCACCAACACCATCGGGTCGGAAATTTGCATGAGAACGCGGCGCCAAAGAGGCGTTTTCGGCTTTTCTTCCAGTGCATTCGGCCCGTGTTTGCGCAACAGCTCTTCCGCCTGCGCGCTGGTTAGCCCGCGCGTGGTTTCCATCGTTTCGATAACCTCCTACTATATCGTACATTGCGGCGCATCCGCAAAAGAAACTCAATATTTAAACAGTTGCCCTCCCAATATTGTAAGCCGAATGGGCAAAATAATAACAAAAGACTTTTACCGCAAAGTTCGGTAAAAGTCTCGTCATTTCATCGCATGCCGGATGCGTAAAGCACCGTATTGACGGCAACGCGCGCCGGATGACCGGCCGACTACTCCCTTTTAGGCTACTATAACATTGGGCAACGACCGCGTCAAGGAACTAAGGCGATAACCGCACGGCTTGTGCGGCGCTACCCTATTACCCCTTCTTCTCCGTGTCGTCAAGCAGTTTAAGGCGGGCCAGCGCGCGGCTTTTCGCCATGCGCGTCAGGGCACGGTCGCGGTCAGTCTCCTCGTTTTGGATGCGCGTCTCGGCGCGAGCAAGCGCGGCCTCGGCGCGGTCGCGGTCGATCTCCTCCGGCCACTCGATCGATTGCACCAGCACGATCACCTGATCGCCGTACACCATCGCATAGCCTTCGCCGCACACGGCCGCACGCCACTCGCCGTTCGTCTGAATGCGGATGATGCCGCTGAGCACGGAGGCGACCATCTTCTCGTGCCCCGCCATGATGCCGTTTTCGCCGTCTCCCGCCGGAAGAATGACCATATCCACCATCTCCAGCATGAAGAGGCGTTCGGGCGTGGTAATCTCCAGCAAAAACTGTTTTGCCATCGCTATTCCTTCATCGACTTGGCCTTGGCGACCGCTTCGTCGAAATCGCCCACCATATAAAACGCGTTCTCGGGCAGGTCGTCTCCCCTACCGCCACAAATCGCCTCGAAGCCTTCCAGGTTTTTGTCGATGCCGACATATTTGCCGGGCGAACCGGTAAACACTTCGGCTGCGAACATCGGTTGTGACAAGAAGCGCTGAATGCGCCTGGCGCGGTGGATGATCAGCCTATCTTCGGGCGAAAGCTCGTCGATGCCCAGAATGGCGACGATATCCGCGAGCTCGCGGTTGCGCTGCAGCATCTCCTGCACCTGACGCGCCACCTTGTAGTGCCTTTCGCCCACGATGTTCGGATCCAGGATGCGCGAGGAAGACGCGAGCGGATCCACGGCCGGGTAGATGCCGATTTCCGACACCGCGCGCGAGAGCATTGTGGTGGCATCCAAGTGGGTAAAGGTAGTCGCGGGGGCGGGGTCTGTCGGGTCGTCCGCCGGAACGTACACCGCCTGCACGGATGTAATCGAACCCTTGGGCGTGGAAGCGATGCGCTCCTCGAGCTCGCCAAGCTCGTTGGCGAGCGTCGGCTGGTAGCCGACGGCCGAGGGCATGCGCCCAAGCAACGCCGAAACCTCGGAGCCCGCCT
>JAVBNW010000086.1:0-16806 GCA_031551255.1 Eubacteriales bacterium
CGCCGCCGCGCACAGCGCGCTGAAAAAAGGCGAGGCGAATAGCGTGGGGGCCGCGGTCATTGTCGCGGCAACGGCGGCAATCCCCGCCGGGGCAATTCCTCCAGGCACTACCCACATGGAGCATAGCAGCGCGAATGCCGCGGGCGCCAGAGCGTCCCTTAGCAAAACGCGGGGCGTCAACCGAAGCGCAAAAGCAGGCGCCCCCTGCGCCTTCTTCTCCCGTTTTTCCCTTTTCCCCGCAGGCTCCGTGTATTCCCTCGTAAGCCGCCCGCGCGCCGTTTCCGCCATGCCGCCATCCTCCCTTTTCTGTAACCGGGTATCCGCTGCTTTGTGCGCGTTTCCGGTCGATCCCACACCCACGTAAGGCCGCCAAATTGCCTTCCTTCTATTTCATCAGTGGAGGGCGAGCGTATCACACGGCTTGTCCCGGCGCGTGTCGCTTGGGCGCGAGGCGGGGTGTCGAACGCTCGACATCTTCACCCTGCAAACTGCGTAGAAAGCGCGCGCGTCCGTCGAAAACAGGAAATTCGCGGCGCTTGTATATATGATGTTTTTTTACTTGACATATCGCCTGCTTCCATGTAAGATTGCTGCTGTTGTTTAGTGTTTCTAAACTTTGAGTTTATCCCTGGTGCTTTTTCGTCGGGTCGCCATACTGCTAAACTTTTTGTTTAGAATTATGCGCAGCACTTGACGGGGGAAGGGAGCGTTTGCGGTGGAAATCGGCGAAAAAATCCGGCGTCTGCGCGTGCTAAACGGCCTTACGCAGGAGGAACTCGCCCTGCGCTGTGATCTGAGCAAGGGCTTCATTTCACAGTTGGAAAGAGACCTTGCCTCCCCCTCCATCGCCACGCTCAAAGATATCCTCGAATGCTTGGGCACCGACCTTCGAGGTTTCTTCAATGAGCGCGAAGACGAAAAAATCGTGTTTGGAAGCGACGACGTGTTCGACTCGGCGGATACCGAACGCGGCACGGTGATTCACTGGCTCATCCCCAACGCGCAAAAAAACGCGATGGAGCCGATTTTACTCGAATTATCCGCCGGCGGTTCGACACAGCCCGACGAGCCGCACGAGGGCGAGGAATTCGGCTTCGTGCTGTCGGGCGCGGTCATCTTAAGCATAGGCGATAAGCGCCACAAAGTCCGCAAGGGCGAATCGTTCTGCTTCCACCCCACTGCGCCGCACGCGATCGAAAACCCGTACAGGGCGCCCGCGCGCATCGTTTGGGTGTCGTGCCCTCCAAGTTTTTAATGGGCCTCATGCGAAACTCCAAAACAGCGGCGTGAGCGGTGAGAAAAGATACAGGACCTGCGTTCCCCATCCTTCTTAGTCCCAAAGAAACCTCAGTTTCTTTGGGAAGAGGAGATTTCACGGAGCGCCAGTCTCTCGTGGCGCCACAGTGCCGTAGGAGACAGAGCGCAGTGCGAATCGACGATGCTTCTCGCCATTTTTTCTCGTTCCGCCGTCATCTTTAGTTCCGCAAGAGGTCTAGTATAAGCATCATCAAAGCGAGGTGTCCGCCATGACTGCGTCGGTCGTCGAAGAAAGCCATCTGATCGATCTGAACGGCATCTCCAAGGAATACGACGGGCTGGAGGCACTTTCCAACCTGAACCTATACATTCGCAAAAAAGAGTTCGTTACGCTGCTGGGCCCCTCCGGCTGCGGCAAAACCACGACGCTGCGCATCATCGGCGGGTTTGAAAGCCCCTCCAGCGGGCGGGTGGTTTTCGAGGGCAAGGATATTACCGACCTTCCGCCCTACCAGCGCAGGGTCAACACTGTGTTTCAAAAATATGCGCTGTTCACGCACCTGAACGTATTTGAAAACATCGCGTTCGGCTTGCGCCTCAAAAAGCTGCCCAAAGCCGAAATCGAGCAAAAGGTAAACTCCATGCTCGATCTTATCGGCCTTCACAACTACGGGCGGCGCAAGGTGGATACGCTGTCCGGCGGGCAGCAGCAGCGCGTCGCGATTGCGCGCGCGCTCGTTAACGAGCCCGAAGTGCTCCTGCTCGACGAACCGCTGGGCGCGCTTGACTTAAAGCTGCGCAAGGATATGCAGATCGAGCTTAAAAACATCCAGCAGCGGCTGGGCATCACGTTTATCTACGTGACCCACGATCAGGAAGAAGCGCTGACGATGTCCGACACGATCGTGGTGATGTGCGACGGTGTCATCCAGCAAATCGGCACGCCGATCGACATCTACAACGAGCCGAAAAACGCGTTCGTCGCCGATTTTATCGGCGAGAGCAACATCCTGCCCGGCACGATGCTTGGGGATCGGTCCGTAAATTTTGAGGGCGTCGATTGGGAATGCGTTGACGTAGGCTTTGGCGAAAACAACCCTGTGGATGTGGTTGTGCGGCCCGAAGACGTAAAGCTGTGCGCGCCCGATGAGGGCAGGCTACGCGGCACGGTGGAGTCGGTCGTCTTCAAAGGCGTCCACTATGAAATGATGATCGGCACCAACGCGTTTCGCTGGATGGTGCATTCCACTCAGGCGCAAAAGGTTGGCGACGAGGTGGGCATGAGCGTGATTCCCTTCGACATCCACATTATGAAAAAGGGGGAAAGCGCGTGAAGCGGCATTGGTTTGCGTTCCCCTGTATTTTGTGGATGGCGCTTTTCACCGTGGTACCTTTTATCCTAATTCTATATTTTGCGGCCACCGATGTGGGCGGCGCGCTTACCTTATCCAACTTTATCAAGTTTTTCGATCCGCTCTATATCGGCGTATTGTGGCGTTCGCTGCTGATGGCGCTTCTGTGCACGGGCATCTGCCTGGCGCTGGGCTACCCTGCCGCAGTATTCTTAGCGCGCAAGTCGATCGACCGCTCGGGGATTATGGTGCTGCTGTTTGTCATACCGATGTGGATGAACTTTCTTTTGCGCACGTATGCGTGGCTCGCGCTGCTTGAAAACAAAGGGCTCATTACTTCCACCGTCAACTGGATCGCCCAACTGTTCGGCTACGAAGGGCAATTGCGCCTTCTGTACAGCGCCGAGGCGGTGATGATGGGCATGGTGTACAACTACCTGCCCTTCATGGTGCTGCCGATCTACTCGGTGCTGACAAAGCTTGATTCGCGGGTGATCGAGGCGGCGGAAGACCTTGGCGCGAACGGCCTGAATGTATTTTTGCGCATAAAACTGCCGCTTTCGATGCCGGGCGTCATCTCCGGCATTACCATGGTGTTCATGCCCGCGATCACGACATTCGTGATTTCGCGCCTGCTGGGCGGCGGGCAGTTCCGCCTGTTCGGCGATCTGATCGAGAGCCAGTTTTTAAGCGTGAACGACTGGAACTTCGGCTCGGCGCTGTCGCTGGTGATGATGGTGCTGATCCTGATCTCCACCGGTATCCTGTCGAAATACCAGGGAGAGGATGGAGCCGGGCTATGGTAAAAAAAACGGGGAACGCGTTCGCGAGGCTGTATCTATACCTGGTTCTACTGTTTTTATACATGCCGATCGTCACGCTGATCGTGTTCTCGTTCAACGCATCCAAGTCGCAAACGCGTTGGGACGGCTTTACGCTGAAGTGGTACGCCGAGTTACTCGACAACCCCGCCATCATCCAGGCGCTGATGGTCTCCATCGGGGTGGCGCTGCTGGCCGCGGTATTTTCAACGCTCTTGGGCACGCTGGCCGCCGTGGGCATTCACAGCATGCGCCAGGGGCCCAAGAGCGCGCTTCTCAACCTTTCCTATCTGCCTGTTTTAACCCCGGATATCGTCACAGGCGTATCGCTGATGCTTTTGTTCATCTTCTTCCACATGAAGCTTGGTTTCTTTACGATGCTGCTCGCACACATCTCTTTCGATGTGCCGTACGTGATCTTCTCGGTGCTGCCCAAGCTGCGCCAGATGAACCAGCATGCATACGAAGCGGCGCTGGATCTCGGCTGTACGCCGACGAAGGCGCTTTACAAAATTGTGCTGCCCGAAATCATGCCCGGCGTATTCACCGGCGCGGTACTCGCCTTTACGCTTTCTCTGGATGACTTTGTCGTATCCTACTTTACCACCAACGAAGTGCAAAACCTTTCGATGTACGTGTTCTCCGCCGCGCGGCGCGGCATCCACCCCAGCATCAACGCGCTTTCGGCCGTGATGTTTGTCAGTGTCCTTTTGCTATTGGTGTTTATCAATCGCAGATCGTCGCTGGTCAACCGGTAATCATTGACCAACCTATCTTTTCTAGGCGAAAGGAGTACCACGAAACAAAGATGAAAAGACTGATCGCAACGTTTCTTGCCGCGCTGAGCCTCGCCGCGCTGGCGGGCTGCGGCTCCCCCGCATCCTCCTCCGATTCCATTACGGTGTTCAACTGGGTGGATTACATCAACCCCGACGCGATCGAGCTGTTCGAACAGGAGACCGGCATCACCGTCAAGTACATCACCTTCGACACGAACGAATCGATGTACGCGAAAATGTCGCGCGGCGGAGGCGAATACGACATCATCGCACCTTCCGATTATATGATCGAGCGCCTGATCCGCGAGGATCTTGTGCTGCCGCTCGACCACTCGAAGCTCGCTAACTTCACCAATGTTTTTGATTGGCTGCAAAACCCGGATTACGACCCGGACAGCAAGTACTCCGTTCCCTATATGTGGGGCACCGTGGGCATTTTGTACAATACCGAAATGACTGGCGGCGAGATCGATAGCTGGGGCGCAATGTGGGATACGAAGTATCAGCGCAACGTGCTGATGATCGACAGCTTCCGCGATACGATGGGCGTTACGCTCAAATACCTGGGCTACGACATGAACACTCGAGATATTCCCCAATTGGAAGAGGCGCGCGACAAGCTGATCGAGCAGCGCGAATCCGGCGTGTTGCTCGCGTACGGCATCGATGAGATTAAGAGTAAACTCGTCAACGGCGAGGCGGCGCTTGGGCTTGTGTGGTCCGGCGACGCGATGACGTCCATGGAGCTGAACGAAAGCCTCGCGTACTGCGTGCCCAAGGAGGGCTCCAACGTGTGGGTGGACGGCCTGTGCATCCCCAAGTCCTCAAAAAATCCGGATGGCGCGCACAAGTTCATCGACTTTCTGATGCGCCCGGATGTCGCGGCGATGAACAGCGAGTACATCGGCTACTCCACCCCCAACGCCGGCGCACTGGATGTGCTGGGGCCGGATTACTCCGAAGATCCGACGTTTAACCCGCCTCAAGATGTGATCGACCGTTGCCAATACTTCCTCGACTTAGGAGACTTTGTCTCTACCTACGAGCGCATCTGGCAGGAGGCGACCACGCGCTGACGCATATAAAGATGATGAACCGACGGGAAGGGAGAACTTGCATGATCGACTACCGCATCGCTTCCGAAGCCGACGCGCAGGCCATCGCGGCGCTGGCCGCGGAGATCTGGCGGGAGTATTACACGCCGCTGATCGGCGCCGACCAGGTGGAATACATGCTCTCCCGCTTCCAATCCGAAGCGGCGATTGCCCAGGCCATCGCAAACGGCACGGCATACCATCTCGCGTGCGACGGCGAGAGCCCGGTAGGCTATTTGGCGCTCAAACCCGAAGAGGATCACCTGTTTTTGTCGAAGATCTATATCCTCAAAGCGTACCGCGGGCACGGCATCGCGCGCAGCTTTGTGGGCATCGCCACCGCGATGGCCTGGAACCTTAACTTGCCCATCGTGCGCCTGACAGTGAATAAGGGAAACCTGAACTCCATCGCATCTTATAAGCACATGGGCTTTACGACTATTGACGAGGTAGTAACCGATATAGGCTCCGGCTTCTCGATGGACGACTACGTGATGGAGCTGGTGGTGGAGGGGTAGCAACGTCACGGGATACGCGTAAACGGCACAAGGGTACGCGTACCCCCGTGAACCCCCCGCCGAGAAAGCACGACGAGAAACATACGACGCGCAGCCGGCAAAAGCATCTTTTAATAAGCTGGAAGGGGTGGCATAAGCCACCCCTTCTTTTTGTGATGAAATTCCGGAAATATTCGCAACATGGGGATTCTTAAGGGCTAAAAGCCCTTAAGCCGCAGGAGGCCTTCGTCGTCTCCTCTTGGTCTTTTACTTCGCCAGCTCGAAAATCTTTTCGATGTCCTCGGTATCCAGCGGAACAAAAAAGCCCACTTTGCCCGCTGCGGGGTTGTTGCGCTTGGTCTTTGCGGCCATTTCGCTCAGTCGGTCATCGCCTATGCCCAGCTCGCCAAGAGTCACCGGCAGGCCGATAGAGCGGAAAAAGGTTTTGAGCGCCGCGATGCCCGCGCGCGCGGTACGCTCCGGATGGAAGTAATCCATAGAAACGCCAAACACCTCCACCGCGAAGCGGCAAAAACGCATGATGTCGTGCCGGTAGACGTAGCTCATCCACGCGGGAATCACCACCGCGAGCCCGGCGCCGTGCGCGACATCGTAGATGCCCGACAGCTCGTGCTCGATCTGGTGGCTGGCCCAATCGGGCTGGCGGCCGATGCCCAGCAGGTTATTGTGCGCGATGGTGGACGCCCACATCACTTCGGCGCGCGCGTCGTAATCCTCGGGATTGTCAAGCGCCACCGGTACCTGCTTGACGATGGTTTTGAGCAGCGCCTCGATCAACGCGTCGTTAAAGCCCACCTCGGGCGTGTTGGTGAAGTAGCGCTCCATCGCGTGGGCCATGATGTCCGCCGCGCCGCACGCAGTCTGATACGGCGGCAGGGTATACGTAAGCTCGGGGTTGTAGATCGCAAACGTTGGCCGGGTGAGCTGGCAGCCCAGGCTGCGCTTCCAGTTGCCCTCTTCCTTCGTAATCACCGACGAATCGCTGCCCTCGCTGCCCGCCGCGGGGATGGTGAGCACCACGCCGATGGGCAGCGCGCGCTCGGGCCTCGCCTTGCCCTCGTAAAAATCCCATACGTCGCCGTCGTGATAAAAGCCCACGGCGATGGCCTTTGTAGAATCGATCACGCTACCGCCGCCGACCGCGAGCAGAAAATCTACTTTTTCCTTGCGGCACAGGGCGATGCCCTCGCGCACCAGCTTGAGTCTCGGGTTGGGCTGCACGCCGGGAAGCTCTACAAAATCGATCCCGTCGGCCTTCAGCGAGGCCACGACGCGGTCGTACAAGCCGCTCTTTTTTACGCTGCCGCCGCCATAGTGCAGCAGCACCCTCTTTGCGCCATGCTTTTTGAGCATTTCGCCGGTCTTGCTTTCAGTGGCCTTGCCAAATAGGTTGTCGGTCGGGATGCAGAACGAAAAATCCAGCATTTAGTCTCTCCTCCATTCGTCTATCCGAACCGGCCTGCGCTCCTGGGAGGAACGGTAGACCGATTTGAGCGTCATCAACGCGGGAAGGCCCTCTTCCCCATCAATCCAAAACGGGCGGTCGTCGATCGCCGCATCGTAATAATCCTGCAAGAGGGCGCCATGGCCGCTGCCCCAGTACGCCTTTTCGCCTTGAGCAGGCCTTTCGGGCACATACAGCGCGCGCTCACCGGAGGCGTCGCGGCGAATGAGCCTATCGCCCACAATCAGCAGCGTGCCCTTCTCGAGCGTCAATTCAAGCTCGATGGGCGCGTCATACGAATGGGCGGTGGTCGCATAGAAAACGCCGCGCCTGCCGTTTGCAAACTGCACGGTAAAATGCGCGCTGTCCTCCACCTCGATCACGCCATCCAGCGCATCGGTGGATACCGCGCCGGATACCCGCTCGGGCGTTCCGCCCAGCCACAGCATCAGATCCAGGGTGTGAATGGACTGGTTGATGAGCACGCCGCCGCCCTCGGTCTTTTTCGCGCCGCGCCAGCCGGACTCGGTATAGTAGGGGGCGAGTCGCTTCCAAGCTACGAACCCGCGCAACGCGGTAAGCTCGCCCATGGAACCGTCCTGGGCGATGGCCCGGGCAATTTGCACGGAAGGGTTGTAGCGGTTTTGAAACACGACCCCCAGCCTTCCGTCGTCCGCGGCGATCATCGCAAGCGCGTCCTCCACTTCGCTCGCCATCGGCTTTTCGGTGAGCACCCGCTTGCCCAGCGCCAACGCGTCCAGCGTCATAGGGGCATGCAAGTAGTGGGGCGTGCAAAGATGTACGACATCCACATCCGGCCGGGCAATCGCCTCGCGATAATCCCGATACGCCTGCGCGCCATATTCCCGAGCGGCCCTTTCCGAGCGCTCGGGCACGATATCGCATACCGCGCAAATCTTGGCCGTAGGCATGAGCGCCAGCAGCGAAAGGTGCACCTGAGCAATGCCGCCGCATCCTACCACGGCGACGCCGAGCTTGTCCATACACATCCTCCCTTTTTAAGCAAACTGCATCAAGAAGTTTTCCCCAACGCATACAGCCCGATGCCGACCGCAACCGAGAGATTCAGCGAATCGACCTGCCCGCTCTGCGGTATCAAAACGCCTATATCCCGCGCAAGCAACGGCCCCGCAAGGCCCGCCGCTTCGTTGCCGAACACCAGCGACACAGGGCCCGACGCGCGAACCACCACGGGCAGCGGCACGGCGTTTTGCAGCCTGAAAAAGTAATGCGTTCTTTGGCCCACCGCTGCTTCGTATGCCCCAAAGCTTTTAAAGCAGGCGATTCGCGCGCGAAACACCGCGCCCATGGAAGCGCGCACTACCCGCGGATGAAAGTGATCCGCGGCGGGGGTAATCACGGCGATGTCCTGCACAAAAAAACCAAGACACGAGCGGATGATCGCGCCCAAGTTCCCCATATCCGAAATGCCGCACAACACCACGTGATCGGCACGGACACCCAAGCGATCTTCATACTTTTCAAATGCGGCGACGGCATAGCAGTTTTCCTTGCCCGCGATGCGTTCGATCGCGCGGGGAGCCTCTTCCACACGGATGCCCATCGCACGGCACCTGTCCATCAACTCCGAAACCCCGGCGTTGCGGTCTCCTTCGGGGCGGTATAAGAGCGCCCTTACCGCATCCGGGCGCGCCGAAAGCAGCTCCAGAGAAGGAAACACTCCCGGCGCGTAGCCAAACGACGCGTTTTTATCGTAAGGCAAGTACCTCACAGCTGCTCGAGCAGGCCGTGCAGCGCCTCGTAGGCAACCACGAATTTATCCTCGCCGCTCCCCGGCACGGCGGGGTTATTGGCAAGGTGGGGTTCGATCGACAAAAAGCCGCGGTAATCCATGCGGCTGAGCTCCGAAAGGATCCACAGCACGTTTCCGTCCCCTTCCCCGACGGGCCTGTGCGCATCCGAAACGCCCTCAAAGCCGTGATCGCGTCCTCCCCTGTGCTCGGAGTAGACGGAATCCTTGATATGCATATATTCCACGCGATCCTTAAGCATCATAAAGGCTTGCTTATTGTCTATATCACATTGCACGAAGTTGGAAGGATCGTACGTAAGGCCGATCGCCCCGCCCGTTTCGGCAAGCAGGTCGAGGCAGCGCTCGGGAATATCTCCGTAAATATGCTTTTCGTTCTCGTGCACGAGCCGCACCTTGCGCCCTTGGGCCGCCTTGGCAAACGCCTCAAGCCTGCGCATTACCTCGGATCTGTGCTGCGCCGGGTCGTCCCCCTTGGGCAGGAAAAAGCTAAAGATGCGAATATAGGGGCAATGAAGCGCCTCGGCAACATCCAGCATGCGCCGCATCGTATCCAAATGGGCATCAAACGGCTCGTCAATGCCGATCTTGCCCAGCGGAGTGCCCAGCGCCGAGGCCTGAAAGCCGCGCGCCTTCAGTCGTGTGAGCAGCGCCGGCGCTTCCTCCGGCAAAAAGGAGGCGATGTTGCGCCCGTCGATGCCACGCAATTCGATATGCCGTATGCCCAGCCGCCCCATAACCGCAAGCTGCGTGTCCAGCGCATCGGCAATTTCGTCGCCAAAGCCGGAAAGAATGAATTCCGCCATGCCAATCTCCCCCTTTTTTATCAGTATACACCAAACGGGGCGGGAACAAAAGCCGGGCACGCTCAATTTGGCGCAGCCCGGCAAAACAGTTCTTTTTCCGAGGATATAAAAAGCCGCCCCGAAATTCGGGGCGGCTTTGCCAATTTTTTAGTACTGGCTGTTGTTGCGCTGCGTGTCGAAGCACTCGCGGCAATACACCGGGCGATCGCTACGCGGCTGGAAGGGGACCTGGGTGGGCTTGCCGCACGCGTCGCAAACGACGTCGTACATCTGCCGCTCGCCACGGCTGCCGCCACTCTGCTGGCGACGGTTCGCGCGGCAGGCGGGGCAACGGCCAGGCTCATTCTGGAAGCCCTTCTCGGCGTAGAACGCCTGCTCGGAAGCGGAGAAGGTGAATTCGGCGCCGCATTCGCGGCAAGCAAGGGTTTTGTCCTGATACATGGGTGGGTTCCTCCTCAAGCGTAATGCCCCTTCTGGATGGTAGCCGCTATGGATCGTTCCGACGCGCTTGACGGGGAATGAACCACCGGGATTCCTAAGAAACGGGCTTGTAAAGAGTATACCACAACAGCATCGGCATATACAAGAGCGAGTTTACGAGAAAGTATGATCTTTTCATATTGCCAAAGCAAACATAAAATTTTCATATAGCAAAAATATGGCGATACACATGCTTGCCGGCAATTTAGGTGGCCTTTTTCGTAGCGGCAAGCAAGCCGGAAAGGATTTTATGCGCTTGTGCGGCCCGCGCCGTAATGGTACACTAGCAGTGGGGGGAATGGAGTATGAAACCGCTTATCGCCATGTATACCGCCTTTGATTTTTCGCTTAATGAGGGGCACGAAGCGGCAACAGCGGCGGTTGCGCCCGGCTACGATATTGTGCGGGGCCCGTTTGCTAATCTTAGCGAGGATCAGCTTGCCCGCGTGGAAATTATCTACGGTAACCCCGGCCCGGATCTCGTTCGCCGCATGCCAAACCTTCGGCTTTTGCAGCTGCAAAGCGCGGGCGCGGACGGCTATTGCGACCGCTCGATCTACGCACGAGGCGATATACGGCTGTGCAACGGCTCGGGGATTTACGGCCCCCCGATCGCCGAACACGCTTTGGCAGGTTTCCTTGCGATGAACCGGGGCCTGCATGTGTATCGCGATCAACAGCACGCGGGCATCTGGAAGAGCCACATGACCGATGTAGATTTCTTTTCTTCCACCGTGGCAATCGTTGGTTTAGGCGATATCGGAGGCAAGCTGGCCGCCATGTGTAAGGCTTTGGGCGCACACGTACTGGGCTTTCGCCGCACTGCGGGAGCGCCCGTGGAAGGTGTGGACGAGCTCTTTACCCTTGCCAGCCTTTCCATTGTTTTGCCGCGCGCCGATTTTATTGCGTTATGTCTACCCGGCACCCCGCAAACAACCGGCGTTATCACCCGCGACCTTTTGTTTTCATTAAAGAAAACGGCAATTCTTATTAGTGTCGGCCGCGGCAGCGCTATCGACCAGGATGCGCTTGTCGATGCGCTGCGTGAAGGTGCGCTCGCCGGCGCCATGTTGGATGTCTCAACACCGGAACCACCCCCGGCGGACCACCCACTTTGGACGTTGCCCGGCGCCTGGCTTACATCGCACAGCTCCGGCCGGTCTCCCACAAATGGCGACCGTTCCTTTGCAATTTTCCTAGAAAACCTAAACCGCCTTTTTGATGGACGCCCCGCCGTACGCGTGGTCGATTTTGAGCAAATGTATTGACATGCCGTACGCGACGGGACTCCAAAAAGTTTTCTCATTTTTTTTACATTGCACAGATGTGGATATTGGAAAAGAACTGCGGGTAATTGTTCTTATTGAAGCTAAATCATTCCTGTATAACATTCATCCTCTTGCAAAAGCTTAGTAAAGTATAGGTGTGTACGCAGGAGGTATGGAGGATGGATTACGAAGCTTTAGGGAGACAAATTCGCAGACGCCGGCAAAACATCAATATGACGCAAGAACGTCTGGCCGAAAGGTCAAACATCTCCGCTTCCTTTCTGGGGCATATCGAGCGCGGCAGCCGCAAGGCAAGCTTGGAAACGCTGATCAGCATCGCCAATGCGCTCGGCGTAGGTACCGATAAGCTACTCAAAGAATCTCTTACGGTGCAGTATAATATCGAAAATCTCGATTCTTTGGGGCCGGAAAAACGCCATCTCTTACAAGAGGTGTGGCGCGTGCTGCAAGACAACGCGGAGTCGCTCCTCTAAAGCTCCGGCCCCCTGTTCTCGCGGGTACCATAACGCATCGCCCTCCCCGGCAATCATATCACGCACGATCTTCGCCGCTGGGCAAAGGTCGGCTTTCTTATGTGGCGGGCCATTTTTTTGCCGCGCTGCCTTTATTTCTCGGCGCGACGCGCTTTTTTACCCGCCGTTTTTTCCATTGGTGCGAACCCCTCGCCCAACGCTTCATGCACATTCGTCACAATCATGAACGCGGCCGGGTCGATCTCGCGCACGATCTCCTTGAGCCTTAGTGTTTCCGAGCGGTGGATGATGCACAAAAGAACAGGCTTGTTCTCCCCCGAATACATGCCAGTGCCATTGAGCAGCGTGGCGCCGCGCTCGAGTAGGGTAAGTACCTGACGGCCAATTTCTTCTCCTCTCGCGGATATGATGAAAAACGCCTTCGCGGCATCGACGCCCTCTTGCAGCACGTCGATGATCTTGGAGGTAAGCATAATCACCAACACCGCGTACAGCGCGGATTGCGGCCCGAATACCAGGCCCGACGCACCCACGATCACCGCCTCGATCAAAAGGAGCGCCATGCCGAAAGACACGCGGGGCATTTTGCGGGCGATCAACTGAGCAAGCATATCGCTTCCCCCTGTGGAGGCACCGGCGCGCACCACCATGCCGAGCCCCATCCCCACCAAGCCGCCGCCGTACACCGAAGCGAGCAGTATATCGTCGGTTACATAAAGCACGGGCAAAAAATCGAGCAACAGCGAGAACCCCAACGTAGCGGCAAGAGAACGGAGAATATATCCCCACCCCTGCTCCTTGAACGCAAATAAGAAGAGCGGCACATTAAGCACCAATGTCACCATGCCCACGGGAAATCCAAATTGGTAGTACAGAACCGTGCCCAAGCCGCTGAATCCCCCTGGAGCAATTTTATTAGGAATAAAAAAGAAATCGTAAGCACAGGCCATCATGCCGATACCCAGCGCGATCATCACTGCCCGAACCCAAGGCTTTTCTAGAAACTGCGGCTTCATCGCAAGCGCCTCACCTTCTATCACGATGCCTTTATTATAGCGATAAACGCCCAAAAGAACACGCAAGGCGGATATTTTTGCAAAAGAGCGAGTAGCAAAGGAGAAAACATGCGCTTCGTGAAACTTCTTCTTCCTCAAAACCACTGAGGCGATTTTAAGGGGTAAGAAGAACGACGAGGCAAGGAGTGAAAGCGCGCGTTCTTCGTTCTTCCAAATCCCCAAGAAACCTCAGTTCCTTGGGGAAGCGCAGGCGCTACGAAACGGCCATACCCCCGCAACACCGGAGTGTTGCGGGGGTATGAAGTGCAGTATGCCCCTTAGCTAGGATACGCCCAAGCTCAGCACGAGGGCTTCATCCACCTCGCGCATGATCTCCGGCGGCAGCGCGCCGATTCTCACCAAAAGCCTTCGCTTATCGATCGTGCGCACTTGCTCCGTCAACACCACCGAATCGCGCGGTAAACCGCTGATGGAGCTGGAAACCGCTATGTGGGTGGGCATTTTTCCCTTGGTAATTTTCGATGTAATCGCGGCCACGATGACCGTTGGGCTGTATTGGTTGCCGATGTCGTTCTGGATGATGAGCACGGGGCGGGAACCGCCCTGTTCGGATCCCGTCACCGGATCGAGATCGGCGCGGTATATTTCACCTCTTGTTATCATGGTCATTCACACTCCGAAAGGTTCTCTTCATATGCGTCCAGGATCCTGGAATCGTTGGAAAGGCCCAGTTCGGACCACTCCAGGTTAATCCCGGCCATTTCTTCATATCCTCTCCTCATACGCTCCCTTGTTTCCATGGTATGCAGCGCGTCGAGACTTTGCTTCATCGCCCTGCGGATAAACTCCGAGCGGTTGGTCCCCTCGCGCGCGGCAGCCTCGTCCACCTCGCGCAGGAGCTCGGCGGGCAAGCTGACGAGTATTTTTTTCTGCGATGACACGGTACCACCCCGCACAATTTGCTTCTTGCTATCTGTATGCCGATACCCGAGGCTATATTCCGCGGCATATGTCCAGAGGCACACCGCAAAGAGAAAGGCCGCGCTTTCACGGCGCAGCCTTAGGATCAGCCGGCATATGGCGCGGACTTCGCATCGCTATACAAAAAACAACCCGGGCAAATCCATAGCCGTCATCGCAAGGCCGCGCCTTAGCTGCGCCTCTTCCCCGGCGAGCCCATGTATGTAAGCGCCAAGCCTCGCCGCTTCGTAGGGCTCAAGCCCCTGGGCAAGCAGCGCCGCGATGGCGCCGGTGAGCACGTCGCCGCTCCCGCCCCGCGCCATCGCCGGCGTCCCCGACAGGTTGACGCTCGTCCTTCCGTCCGGCGAGGCGATAATGGTGGACGCGCCCTTGAGCAGCAGCACGACGCGGTGTTCGCACGCAAACAGCATCGCATCCTCCAAAGGATTGTCCACGGGCCTGCCCATCAGCCTGGCCATTTCGCCCGGATGCGGGGTAAGGACGGGGGGCGGCCCGTCCCGCTCGAGCAGTTCGAGATCCTCGGCCAGCACGTTTAAGCCGTCAGCATCGATCACGCAGGGAATGCAGGCGGCAAGGCAGGAGCGCACCGCGGCAAACGTCCCCTCGCCCGCCGTCATGCCGGGGCCGACCGCTACGGCATCCTTGCCGGCCAGCACGCCTGCGAGCGCCCGGTCGCACCGCGGCGCGACCGCCCCTTCTTCCTCGGGCAGCAAAACCGCCGTCGCCTCGGGCGCGAGCACCTGCACCACGGGCATGACATCCTTCGTGGCGGCAATTTGCGTAAGCCCCGCCCCCGCGCAAAGCGCTCCGCGCGCGCACAGCGCGGCCGCCCCCGCCATGCCCCGCGAACCCGCCACGATCAATAGGCGGCCAAACGTCCCCTTGTGCGCATCCATCGCGCGCGGAGCAAGGAGACAGGCGACGTCCTCCCTTTCAAGATGCTCTATGGCATCCGAGGAAGCGCGCGCGTCGATGCCGATATCGCACACCTCGGTTTTGCCGCACAGTGCGCGGCCGGGAAACAACGCATTTCCTACCTTCAGCGCGTGAAACGCGAGCGTAACGTCCGCGCGCACGGCCGCGCCAGGCGTCGAGCCGTCCCGCGCATCGACGCCGGAAGGAAGATCTACCGACAGCACTTTGGCATTTGCATTGTTGATCCACTCGATAGCCGAAACCATATCCCCCGTCGGCGCGCGCGTGAGCCCCGTGCCGTAGAGCGCGTCGACGATGAGCGCGGGGCGCGCAACGGCAAACTCGGTGTCGAGAGGCAGGCCCATGCTTAGGATGCGCCGCGCATTGAGCATCGTATCGCGCGACATGCCCTCGCGTCCGCCGACCAGGGCAACTTGCACTCTGCCCCCCATCATGGCCAGCAGCCGCGCCGCGGCAAAGCCGTCACCGCCATTGTTGCCCACGCCGCACAGAAACAACACCTCGCCCCCGCCCGCCATCTCCAACACTCGGCGCGCTACATGCGCTGCCGCGCGCTCCATCAAATCGATGCCCGGCGTGCCGGCGTCCATCGCCCGCCGCTCCACCTTGCGCATCTGGTTGGGCATCAAAATATTTCTCATGGCGCGCCTCCCTGCAAAAGCGATCGAATCTGGTTTGCTAAAAAGCGACGAAAACGAAGCTGGTCACGATGGCAGTACACCATATCGCCTATACCTTTGATGACGTTTTTCTGCGATGCGGCACCGTATGATAAGTGGCCCTGACGAAATGAACAAATTGGTTGATCATCTTAAACCGTGTATGTAGCATTTTTGCAAGACGCACAGGTCGATCGATTCAGGTAAGCCAGCCTACATTCCGCACCGGATTCATTTAGCAAATACTTACAGATCGCTATTTGAGCACGACATACGATGCTTAGTGTCTTTCACTCTTCTAAGCGTTATAACTTAGCCTAATACACGCACATGGCATGAACAGAAAAAACATCAACAAGCTTCCATAATCGATGTCATTATTGTACATGCATCGCCGGTCTTTCAGAACCATCTGCCCGATTCGCTTGCCCTGGTGAAGCCTACCCCTCAAGCACCACCACCGCCGCCGCCGTATCCTTCGAATGGGTGATGGATACGTGGGCGGCGGCGACGCCTAAGTGCCGCGCGCGTTCGAGCGCCGCGCCGGTAAACTCAACCGTCGGCTTGCCCAGAGGATCGTTCACGATGCCGATGGACGAAAACGGCACGGCCATGCCGACCCCAAGCGCCTTCATCGCGGCCTCTTTGGCGGCAAAATAACCCGCCGCGGTGGACGCGCCCTTGCAGGCGATGCGGCTCTGCTCGTACCCGGTATACACGCGCGGCAAGAAGCGCGGCTTCTCCATCGCTCTGGCCACGCGCGGAATTTCGATGATATCGATGCCCAGCCCGACGATCATAGCCGCGCCTCCCTAAGCGCGAGCACGGCGTTCGCCGTGGCGCGGGCCACCGCTGCAACCGCCGCCGCATGCAAAATCGCGGGCTCGCACGCTTTATCGCCGGTAGACAGCGCAAAGAGCGTGTCGCCGTCGTACGGGGTGTGCGCGGGCCGAATAGCGAGCGCAAGGCCGTCCTGCGCGCCGATCGCGAGGCGCTTGCATTCCGCCTTGGTAAGCTTCACATCCGTTGCCACCACGCCGATGGTGGTGTTGCCCGCCGCTTCGCCGGAAAAGCCCAGCGCCGACGCGATGGGAACCGGTGTTCCGCCG
>JAVBNW010000061.1:0-25970 GCA_031551255.1 Eubacteriales bacterium
GATTGCCGTTTACTATAAAGTTGAAGGTGAATTGGAAGCTTCTATCGATCAATCGCTTGAAAAAATGGCGGCAGAAGGCTTGTTCGACTGAATCGTAGCATAGGCTTTTTTTGTATTTGTATCGCCACCGATCGTCTATCCTATTGTTCCGTCAGCGGATCGCGGATCGTACCGCATCCGCCCATCGCGCCGTCCGGGAGGTTTTTCAATGTCATTTCGCTTTTCCGATTCCTTCGGCATGTTCGACGTAACGCCGGTGGAAAATCTCTTCATGGAAGAGTATATGCCGCGCGCGCCCGGAGATTTTGTCAAGGTCTACTTATATGGCCTTAGGCTTTGCTATCACCCCGGCGCGCAGGGGGATATGAACGCGTTCGCCCGTGCACTGGGTATGGAGCCGGATGTGGTGCGCGACGCGTTTTCGTATTGGGAAAAGCAGGGGATTGTGCGCAGGGTGGCCGATAAGCCGCCTATATACCAGTACAACAACCTAAAGGCTATGCTTGTTAAGGGCGCGAGCCCCGAGGATGAGCAGCTGTACAAATTGCGCGAGTTCAACAACGCGCTCCAGGGCATCTTCGGCTCCAGACTGCTGTCGCCCGCGGAATACTCCCGCGCGGCGGAGTGGGTGGATGATTTGGGCCTGAGCGAGGACGCGGTGCTGATGATGGCGAGGTTAAGCGTCTCAAACCGCGGCGGGAAGGTATCGTTTGCCTACTTAGACAAGGTCGCCTCCTCCTGGGCCAAAGACGGCCTTTCCACCAAGGAAGCCGCCGAAGAATACCTGCGTACGCGGGGCGGCGCGTATGCCGGCGCGCAAAACGTGATCAAGGCGATGGGCCTCAAGCGCGCGCCGACGGTTGCAGAAGAAAGGCTCTACCTTAAGTGGACGGACGACTTGGGCTTTTCGCATGCGGCGATCGAACAGGCGCTGAGCGAGATGACCAGGATAGCCACCCCGAACTTTGCCTACCTCGATAAGGTGCTCGAAAACGCACACAAGCGCGGTGCTACCGACGCGGAGGCGATGGAGAGAGAACGTAAAACGCGCGATGAACAAACTATGCCTTTGCGCGAGGTACTCGAGGCGCTCGGGCTTTCGGGAGGGGCTACGGACGACCTTCGCGGCCTTTACCAAAGCTTTCTTTCGCGCGGCTTCGACCACGCGGCGGTGCTGACCGCCGCCAAGCACGCCAAGCGGCGCGGGGGAAGATCGATGCAGGACGTATCCGACGCCCTTGATCGGTTCGCCAAGAGAGATTTATTTTCCGGGGAGGAGATCGAGCGCTACATCGCCGAGCTCGCGCGCGAGCGCGATGCGGCGCACACGCTCAAAGCGCTGGCGGGAGACGAAAGTGCGATCGAGCGCGCGGATATAGCGGGCTACCGCCGCATGATCGCCACCGGCCTTTCGGCGCGCATGCTCTCCCTCGCGGCGGAATATGCAAAGGGCGCAAGAGAGCCGCTTTCCATGGCTGCGAAAATTGCCGAAAATTGGCGAGACGCGGGGATAACCACGCCACAGGAAGCCGTCAAGGAGCATCAGGCGCGCGGCGCGGGCGAGAAGGGCGTTCCTTCCGCGCCCTCCAAGCGCAAGCAGGTTTCCGGGCAACAATTTGGGCAGCGCGAGTATACCGAGGGCGAGTGGAGCGCCCTTGCGATGGATATGGATGCACTGGACGGAGGTGAGCGCTGATGCGGGCGCAGATCATCGCGTTGGTCATGCAGGAGTACGCGAAAAAGCGCGCGCGGGCCGAGGCCGCGGCGTTGCGCGCAAAAATCGTGAAGAGCGCGCCGATGTATGCCGATCTTGGCGCGGCGCTTGCCGGAGCCATGGCCGCCTGCGCCAAGAGGGGCGAGGATGCCGATGAAAAGCTCCGCGCGCTGCGCGCCCGGGCGGAGGGCCAGCTGCGCGAAGCGGGCTATGCGCCCAAGGATTTGGCCCCGCGCTACGATTGCGCGCTGTGCCGGGATACCGGCTATGTGGGCGACGCGCCCAAGCGGTTTTGCTCGTGCTTTGAGAAGCGGCTCAAAGAGGAGATCGTGCTGCGCTCGGGCCTTGGCAGCGCCCCGGGGCATACGTTCGACGCGTTTGATCTTTCCGTGTTTTCGGATGAAGCGCATGAAGGCGGGCTTTCCCAGCGCGCCAACATGGCCAGGATGCGCAACTTTGCGATGGACTGGGCGGATGCCTTTCCCGGCAATGCGCGCAAGGACATCGTGCTCTCCGGGCAGACCGGCCTTGGCAAGACATTTCTTTTGGATTGCATTGCCGCGCGGGTGATCGGGCGCGGGTATACGGTGCTGCGCATGACCGCGTTTCGCTTGTTGGAGGCGATGCGGCTTCGGCATATGGGGCGCGACGAGGATGATTTGCTCGGCGTGCTGCTCACGGCGGAGCTTTTGCTGATCGACGACCTGGGCACGGAGCCGCTGCTTGAAAACATCAGCCTTGAATACCTCTTTACCGTCCTCAACGAGAGGCAGCAATCGGGGCTTTCCACGCTCGTGGCCACCAACCTCTCGCCCGCGGAGCTGCGCGCGCGCTATTCCGAGCGCATTACCTCGCGCCTGCTCAACCAGGAGCGCTGCGCGCTGTTCCTGGTGAAGGGTCAGGATGTGCGGATCAGGGCGGCAAAAACCCGGCAGGAGGGCACGGCATGACGACTATTTACTGCTACAGCGGATCGGGAAACACCTATGCGGTGGCGGAGGCTGCCGCGCAGGTGATGGACGGGGTGGGAATTTTGCCCTGTAACCCCGTGCGGGAGCACCCGGCGAGCGGCCGGGTCGGCTTTTGCTTTCCGGTGTACTTCGGCGGGCTTCCGCGCGGTTTCCGCGAGTTTCTGGAAGGCTTTCCCGCGCGGCGCGACGTGGATTACTTTGCGTTCTCCACATACGGTGGAGCGCCGGGCAACGCGCTGCCCATCGTCAGGGATATGCTTAGAGCTAGAGGCGCTTCGCTCGTGTACGCGCGCCCACTGCGCGCCGTCGCCAACTACGTTGCGCTCTACGAGGTGAAGACCGCACGGGCACTTGCGCGCGCGGAGACCTTGCGGCGCAATGCGCGCGACGCCGCGCAGGAAATCATTGCGGGAAAAAAGCGCGGAGCCGGCGTAAGGCTGCCGCTGATCGAATCTCTCATCAAATATCCGGACCCTGACGAAGACCGCGCGTTCATCGTCGACAGGGATGCGTGCCATAGCTGCGGGTTTTGTGAAAAGGCGTGCGTGCGCGGCAATGTTTCGTTGAATGAGCGGGGCTTCCCCGTGTGGAATCACAACTGCGATCAGTGCATGGCGTGCATCCACTGGTGCCCCGTCCTTGCGATCGACTACGGCGTGCGTACGGTGGGGCGCACGCGCTACCACTGCCCGGGCGTGCGCCTGGAGCAATTGCCCCGATGAGCATGCTTGGCGCGATGCCTTCCCACGTGCTCGCCATTGCCCGGGTTCTTTTGGGCAAGGGGCTGCCTGTCTATGCCGTCGGCGGATGCGTGCGCGGGGCCGTGATGGGGCTGCCCGCGGCGGATTATGACTTGTGCGGCCCGGCCTCCGTCGAAGAGATCGCCGCCGCCCTCGGAGAGGGAGGCCCGATCGGCTACGGGCGCGTCTATGGCCGCATGGGCACGATGCAGCTGTATACGAAGGATGGCTATGCCGAATACACGACATTCCGGCGCGATACCTACAACGGCGGGCATGTGCCCAGCGCGGTGCGCTTTGTAACCTCGCCCGGCGAGGATGCGACGCGCCGGGATTTTACGTGCAACGCGCTGTACCTAAACCTGGAAACCGGCGCGCTGATCGACCCCACCGGGGGGGGTGACGACATACGCCGTGGGGTTTTGCGCGCGACCACCTCCGACCCGTCCGAGATCATGCGCGACGACGGCCTTAGGGTGCTGCGCATGGTGCGCTTTGCCGCCCAGCTGCGCTTTGCCGTAGATCCGGCCACCTATGCCTGCGCCGATTCGAAGCTGCTTTTTCAGATCGCCCGGGAACGCTTGCAGGCCGAAGCGTCGTTGATACTGTTATCCGATCACCGCTATGCGCTGCCCGGTGGGCGCGCGGCGCTGCTGAACGCGGTCGGGCAGCTTATCGAGCTGGGCGCGGCCGACGTGTTGTTTCCGGGTTGTGCTCTTGATGCCGCCGCATGCGCGCGCGCTCCGGCGGATATAGCGCTTAGGCTTGCCGCGCTTTTGAAGGACAACCCGCTCGGGCTCGCCCGGCAAGCGCTCGCAGGGCTGCGCTACCCCAACGCCGTGTTGCGCGAGGCGGAGCTGCTCATCGAAGATGTACAATCGGGAACGCCCGATGCCTTTTCGCTTGTCGGGCGGGGCTATCCGCACGCGCGCAGGCTGGTTAAGATCGCCCCTTCGCTTATGTCAAGGCTTGCGGCGCTTGAGGAATCCGGAGCGCCGGATTCCATCGCCGCGCTGGCGATTGACGGCAACGAGGTCGCTAAGGCGTTGGGCGAGGTCTCTCCCAAGGTAGGGGAGATGCTTGCGTTGCTGTGGCGCTACGCGGTAGAGCATCCCGATCGCAATACGCGCGGCGCTTTGCTTGCGCGCGTTGACGAGCTGATGAAGGAGCAGAGACGATGATCATACGCGGGCCGAAAGTCTTTTTGCCGGAGCGCGGGTTTTGCGAGGCGGACGTACGTATAGTGGAAGAGCGGATCGCTCAGGTAGGGCCATCCCTTGACGGCGCGGATGTGTTTCGTGCGCAGGGCTATCTGATACCCGGCATGATCGATATCCACACGCACGGCTATGCGCATAGCGACGTCATGCAGGGCGAGGCGGCCGTTCGGGCCATGTCGAGGGCGTATGCGCTGCGCGGAGTCACGGCTTTTTTACCTACCACCACCAGCGCGCCGCCCGAGGAAACCGCGCTCGCGCTCGAGGGAATTGCCGCCGCGATGCAGGGCGAACCGGGCGGCGCCCGCGTGCTGGGCGCTCATCTGGAAGGGCCGTTTCTTAACAAGGTTTTTAAGGGGGCGATGCTGGGTTCCACTATGATCCCGCCCAGCATCGAGAGCTTTGAGCGCATGTGCGCCGGGCGGGAAAGCGCGGTTAAGCTCATCACGGTCGCTCCGGAGCTTGACGGCGCCGAGCAATTCATCCGCTACGCGCGCTCGCGGGGGATCGCAGTTAGCATAGGCCATACCGCGGCAACCTACGAACAGACGCTCAGCGCGCTCGACTGGGGCGCGACGAACGTAACGCACCTGTTCAACGCCATGGCGCCCATTCACCACCGCGCGCCCGGCCCGGCTACCGCGGCGCTCGTGGATCCGCGCGCTACCGTGCAGCTCATCGCCGACGGCGTGCATATCCATCCGGGCGTGCTTGCGCTGGTTGCGAGGGCCAAGGGCGACGGAATCTGCCTCATCACCGATTCGATGATGGCAGCCGGGCTTGAGGAAGGCATATACGGTCTGGGCGGGCAGGAAGTTGTGGTGGCGAACGGCGAGGCGCGCCTTGGGGATGGAACGCTCGCGGGCTCGATTCTGACGCTGGACGAGGCGCTTCGCCGCATGCTGCGCCTCACCGGCGAACCGCTCGACAAGCTGGTGCCGATGGTGACGCAAATCCCCGCCAGAATGCTGGGTCTTTGCGACATGGGCGCGATCGGCCCCGGCATGTGCGCCGATCTTTGCCTGCTGGATGAGAACCTTCGGCCGGTGAATACGTGGGTAGGGGGAACCCCTGTGCTGTAACGCATATTTTGAAATTATCCGGCGGATTCCGCATTGTATGAGCGATTCCATAGGAGGCATGGTATGACAGAGTGGATCGGCAGCGTGATCGACGCCATTTTAGGCTTTCCGCCGGCGGCGGTGGCGGTATTCTTCTTTCTGTCGGGCCTGATTGAAATCATCTTTCAGCCGTGGCCGGGCACGACGATTCTCGTGTTTGGCGGCTGCATTTCGGCTATGGGCTTTCCTTACGGGTGGCTGCTCATCTGTATGATGTTTTGGATGGGCGAATCCTGCGGTTCGTATATCGTGTATGAAATCGGCGAGCGCGGCGGCAACAAAGTGCTGGATTGGCCGGTGATCGGCAAGGTGATTACGCCGGGCGTACGCGGGAAATTCACCAAATGGATCACCGAATATGGCTCGGGCATGCTGGTAATCGCCAAGTTTACCGCCGGGGTGAACACGGCCGCCATATTGTTCGCCGGGGTGGCCAGACTGCCCCGCCGCAAGGCGTATAGCGTGATCGGAGGCGCGTGCGCCGTGCACAACATTGTTTTTTTCCTGATCGGCACGCTGATTGGGGGGAGCTGGGAAGACGTGCTCGCCTTCATGGGAGAGTACAACAAGCTGGCGATTTGGATCGGGGTTGCGCTGCTGGTTCTATACATAGGCTGGAAGCTTTTCGCATATATGCGCAAGAAGCGCAAGCAAAGCCTGGAGGGAGAGGAAGAGTAGCATGCAGAGGCCATGGATTGCCCTGACGGGCGGCGAGGAGACCATCGGCTACGCGGAGCGGCTCGCAATTCCGCGCTCATACTTTGTCGCGGTGGAGAAGGCGGGCGGAATGCCGTTTGCGCCTGGCCTGGAGGGGGATTATACGCAGGAGGTGCTCAATAGGGCCGACGGGCTTTTGCTCACCGGCGGCGGCGATGTTGACCCCGCGCTGTACGGGCAGGAAAAGCACCCTGCCACCGGGGATATTTCCCGCGATAGGGATCGCTGCGAAATCGCACTTGCCCGCGCGTTTTACGAGGCCGGAAAGCCCATTTTTGCCATTTGCCGCGGCATACAGGTGCTGGCGGTCGCGCTGGGCGGCACGCTTTATCAGCACGTGCCCGATCTCCCCGGCGTTACGGCTAACCACGGCGACAAAACCGTGCCCCACAGCTCGAGGCTTATGCCGGGAAGCCGCCTCAGTGCGATCTTCGGCGCGCAGAATATTTCGGTGAACACCTCGCACCATCAGGCGGTGGATCGCCCTCCGGAGGGCTTTGCGGTTACGGCCTTTTCGGATGATGGGCTGATCGAGGGCATCGAGGGCGGTTCGGCGCTATGCGTGCAGTGGCATCCCGAACGGATGCTCGATAAGGGGCACTTGATATTGTTCGAAGATTTCATCCGGCGGTGCAGGTAGGGGCACGCGGTTTTCAGCACAGCGGAGGAGGGTTAGCATCGCTACATTCCGCTTTGCCGTCGCGATATGCATGCCATCGCATCGACTGCGGTCGTTCCTCAGCTTTTTGTAGATTGGCTTGCCGCTTGTTTTCTAAGCAAAAACGGAAAACGCTTGTCGTTTTCCGTTTTTGCTTTATTATCGATGCAGTCTATAAGATGCCGCCTTTCCATAGATTCTGAGGCTCTTACATGTGCAAATACGTGCGAGCCTTGCCCGTAAGGCTATTCCGATATCTCGGCATTTTCCGGCTTTTCGGTTTTCTCGGGCTTCTCCGTTTTTTCCGGTTTTTCGGTTTTCTCCGGTGTTTCCGTCTTTTCGGGCTTTTCGGTCTTCTCCGGCTTCTCCGTCTTTTCGGGCTTTTCGGTTTTCTCCGGTGTTTCCGTCTTCACGGGCTTTTCGGTCTTCTCCGGTGTTTCCGTCTTCTCGGGCTTTTCGGTCTTTTCCGGTTTTTCGGTTTTTTCCGGTTTTTCGGTTTTCTCCGGCTTTTCGGTCTTTACCGGCTGGGTAGTCTTCTCCGGCTTTTCGGTTTTTTCCGGCGAGGCCGTCTTTTCCGTCTTTTCGGTCTTTACCGGCGGGATCGTTTTTTCCGGCTTTTCAGTCTTTGCAGCCTTGCCGCTATCGTCGTCGGAAGGCGTGGCGAGATCTTCGATTTTATGATCGTGGATCGACTTGACGATCTCTTTAACCGACCAATCCGCCATCTCTTGCACCGAAAATGTCGGCGCCAGTGCAAACAGCCTTTCGGCCAGCTTCAGCTTCCCCGTCGAAACGCCCAATTCCTCAGCCCTTTCGCGGTCGTTCAGGCCGCCATGCGTAAAGGCAAGATACCCTTCGAGCCCGGCTTCCTTGGCCTTCTCCCTAAGGAGCGCGGCTATGGCGTCGCCATCTTTATCGCTATGGGCGACCACGGTAACGAGCACCGCGGGATCGCCGTTTGCTGCCTGGATATCGTAGCCCTTATCAAGGGCGGCTTGGCAGATGGTTTCGAGCGCGTCTTGGGCGGTGCCGTGAATGCGCAGCCCGTCCAGCAGTTCCACGCCATCCGGGTTGATGCCGCGCACGGACTTTACGCGGTTGAGGTTGTTCATGGTAAGTTCGACGCTCGGGTTAATGTCGATGCCCACATAGTAAGAATCAAGGCCGAAGTAGTATCCGCAAAATGCGGCGGCAAATAGGCACACGAACGACGCCGCGATGAGCCATGCGGGCCTTCGGGTCACTTTAGCCGGCTCGGAAAAGCGGACGGCCTGCCCGACCTCGCGGTCCGCCATTCCCTTTACCTTGTGGAATGTCCCATCTTTTGTCAGGATAATGGTGCCATCCGCTTCCTGGCTGAAAACAATTCCGTCCATGCGTCATACTACTCCTTCGAATGCAGATACTCGCTCAAATAAGGATAATCATTTTTTAGGATGAGAATGGCTACCATGATATAAGTTCGTGCGGACTTCACTTTTTTTTCGGACAGTTGGGTAAGCTGCGCAATTTTTTTCACGGGAAGATATTTTTTTATGAGAATCGTCTCCACGATATCGAAATCCTTTGCGATTGATTGCAGCGCCATGCGCATTTGTCGCCTCAGTGCTGCGTGCTTGGGCGATTCTTTCAGCAGCGCGTCAAAGGTAATCCCGTAGTGCTTCATCTCTTGTTTGAGCTGTTCGATTTCTATTGTAAGAAGCTCTTGCTGTTCTTGTGCGGCGTAGGCCTTGAACGACACGATGTCAAGTGCGTCCACGCCGCCTTCTTCCGCCCGCCTTTCCAGCTCCAGCGGCAGCGTCATGCCCTTGCTGCGATATTCAGAGCGCAGAAAATCGACGAGCCTCGCCCGTATCACGCGCGAGGCCTGCGGCAAGAAATGCCCTTTTGCGGGATTGTAGGTGCGAATCGCCTCATAAAAGGCCACCATGGCTACGCTGATCATATCTTCTTTCCGGGTGGAGGCGGTGGGATTGGCGTACCGGTTTACACAGCCATAAATGAAGGGTTGAAAATCGGCAATGAGAAGGTCGCTCTCCCCGCGCGAGAAAGCGGCGGCTACTGCGCGTTTATCCAGTTGCGTGGCTTCGGAGGGATGATCCGATATTGCGCGCGGCACCTGACCCTCCACCTTTTTCCTAATATTTATTAAGCATATTATGCCATATGCCGACGAGTTTTTGAAAGAAAATATTTTCTATGCGGCCCAGAAAATTGGAATGCCGCTTCGAACTTTGTTATTGAAGTCAAAACTATGCAGGGCAATACAACGCAAAGGGGGGGCGAGAGCGTCCAGCGACGAAAAAGCCAGCGGGTTAACCACGTTCCCGAAAAAAACGAGGCTGAAAACGAAGCGCTCGCTTCATAACAACGGGCCGTTTAACCACGTTGTGCGCAACAACGCGGCTGAAAAACGGAGTAGCCTACTCCAGAAGAAAAGGCTAATAGTTGGGAGGTTTTCAGTCATGAAAAAAACTCTGGCCATCGTGCTTGCAGCGCTTATGCTCGTAGCGCTGTTGCCCACCATCGCCCTGGCGGCGGATGATTATGTGACCGCCTATGCCGCCGGCGTCATCGCCGAAGCGGAAAACACCGCGATCGGCTCGAAAAACGTAGCGCGCTTTAACTCTTCGCTGGCTTTCGGCAAGCCCCAGGGCACCGGCAAAGAGGGAACGTTTGTCAGCCTACGTTACTACAACTATATTGACTTCGAGTTTGCCGATGAAACCGGCAACGTCGCCGTCATCTACAATTACAACAAGCCCGAGGACAAGGCCACCGTCGCGGATCTGAGCCTTTCCGAGGTCACCTGGGGCGATTGGCACATCGAGGTCGTGGACGTATACCTGCTGGGCGCGACCGTCATGGTGAACGGCATGCCCGTGAGCCTGACCGAGCCTCTCTGCGTCGGCAGGGCGTACAACAAGATCGGCATCTCCAAGCTCGGCTTGGAGGCGAAGTACTACACCGCCCAGGGCGACATCGGCTATTCCAACGTGTTTTTCCCGGATGACGTTATCTGCGCGACCGGCGTTCGCCTGGTCGACAAGACGACCGAGGAAAATACTCCCGTGGCCACCTTCCGTTCCTACAACGTCAATGACGACGGCTACGATCTTGACGCCGTCATCGCATGGCACGCCAAAACGCCCGGCACCCTGTCCGCCGAGTTCAGCGCCACCAAGTTTATCGACGACGACGCAGACGGAATCTGGGACGACGACGAGAACTTCTCCGCCATCCCCTTCCTCTTTGAACTGCAGGTTTGGAAGGACGGCGCGTATGTTAAGCTGACCGAAGCCTATTCCGACGCGCTTGGCGGGACCGTCGCCTTCTCCGACCTGACGGATGGCGCTTACAAGCTCATCGAGGTCGTATCCAACAACCCCGATTACACGCTCACCACGCCCGTTAACGGCATCGCCTTCACCGTCGTCGGCGGCGAGCTCGTATGCGACGTCGCGCCGGAGAACCGCGTGTTCGGCAATGCCAAGAAGATGGACAATCCGCCCGTATACGGCGGAAACGACACCGCTTGGGCCGGCCTGGTCACCTCCGATTCCTTCGCGATGTACAATAAAAAGAACGCTCAGGTTTCTCAGGGCAACGTGTTCCGCTCCGGCAAGTCCGCCTGGGCCATGGCGATCCGGTTCGACGGCAGCGACGCTACGTACGACCTGATCATGGGCCAGTACACCAAGGTGGGCACGGTTAGCATCACCGCGGCGGACGGCTATATCTACGTCACCTACAACGTCGATGCCCCGCAGTATAAGCTGGGCGGCGTGCACACCGGCGCTTACGCTTCCATCGATAAAATCCCCAACGGCAACGGCCAGTTTAACGGCGTAATGGGCGATCAGGCGAACGTGTATAAGATCCCCTACGCGGGCGGCGTGGTCTACCTGCCCATCCACGCCGAAGTCGCGAGCAAAATCAACTAATTCCAAGCCGGTAAATACGCTCGGCCATACCGCCAAGGCGAAAGCTTTGGCGGTATGGCATATTACACGGTAGACCTCTTGCGAAAGTAAAGACGACGGCGGAACGAGAAAAAATAGCGCGAGGCAAGGAAGCGCCGACGACGCATATTGGAAGGAGTCTGCTAGGAGGCGCTGACGCCGCATTACGCCATTTTTTCCGCTTCCGCCGCTGTTTTGGAGTTTCGCATGAGGTCTAGTAAGGATAGAGTGATATGAAGACGTGCTTGCTATCCCTCCTGTCCCTGCTTCTTATCGCGCTTCTTGTATGGCCGGCGGCGTCCTTCGCCAGCGCGGACAGCTCGTCGGAAGCGGGCTACGCCCCGGATGAACTGATCGTGAAGTTCAAGCCCGGCCTCAAAGGCGATGAAAAGCGTAACATACATGCGAAAATGAACGCCCAGGAGCGCGCGTCTATCGACGAGCTGGGCGTATCCGTCGTCAAGATCCCCAAAGGACAGACGCCCAAAGGCGCGGCGGATTCCTACAAGAAAAACCCGAATATCGAGTATGTGGAGCCCAACTATGAGGGCGTCTTCGATATCGACCCCGACGATACATACTACGGCTCGCGTCAACCGCAGCTTACGCTGCTCAACGCGTCCGAGGGCTGGGACATCCTCACCGGCGGCGGCCCGATCGTCGCGATTGTAGACTCGGGCATTGCATCGCATCCCGACTTGCCCGCGCTGGAGTCCGGCTATAACTTTATCGACAATAACGCCGGCGCGGGCGATACGCAGGGGCACGGCACGCAGGTGGCCGGCATCCTAGGCGCGAAAGGAAACAACAAGACCGGCATCGCGGGCGTGAACTGGAACGCGCGCATCATGCCCGTCAAAATTACCAACACCACCAGCGTATATGCCGCTTCCGTGGCGCAGGGCATCATCTACGCGGCGAAGAACGGCGCGAAGGTCATCAACCTGAGCCTTGGCTTTACCACGGACAGCGCAGTGCTGCGCGATGCCGTCAACTACGCTTACAACGAAGGCTGCGTGATCGTCGCCGCATCGGGCAATAACGGCGCCTCTTCCCTTCACTACCCGGCGCGCTATGACAACGTTCTGGCAGTAGGAGCGACCGGCGACGGCGCAAGCCGCTACAGTTCTTCCAACTACGGCGCGGGTTTGGATGTAGTGGCCTGCCATACGTTTTATACGACCACGAGTTCCGGCGCTTACGCCTCCGCCGCGGGTACTTCCATCGCCGCGCCGCAGGTGGCCGCGCTTGCCTCGCTGCTGCTCGAGCTCAAGCCGGGCGCTTCCCCTTCGGAGATTTACCAGCTCATCCGCAACGGGGCAAAAGACATAGGCGCGCCCGGCTTCGATCAGGAGACGGGCTATGGCCTGATCGACATAGGCAAGACGCTCGCCCAGGTCGCCAAGGCGTCGCCCAGCCCCACCCCGACGTCGACCCCCACCCCTACACCCGCCGCGAGTGCGACGCCCGAGCCGACCGAAGATCTGGCAATGCCGGCGTCCGAAGAAGACGCCATGCCGGCCGGAGCGGCTCCGGGCGACGCCTCGGGCGCGGATGCGACGCCGCCCGTCATCGCGCTCAATGGGCCGGTGACGATGGTGCTGACCAGGACGCAGGCCTATAACGAGCCCGGCGCCAAGGCTACCGACAACGTCGACGGAGACCTGACGTCGTCGATCCTCATCGAAGGCGACGTCGATACGATGTCCGAAGGTCAGTATACGCTTGCGTATACCGTCCAGGACGCTGCGGGCAACCGGGCCACTGCCAAGCGCGTCGTTACGGTCAACGAGCCGGAAACCGTCGTGGAGCGCCCGTCGAAGACCTTCCGAGGAGATGTCGGGGCCAAGGCGAGCAGCGCGCTCTCCTTTGCCCTGAGCGCGCAAGCTGATGGCGATATCGACGTGAAGGTATCCTTCTCGGGCAACAAAGTGGCCGTCGAGGCGGCGATCGTCGACGCGGGCGGCAGGGTGGTGAAGAGCGCACAGGGAGCCTCCTCCTTCGCGATGAACGTAACGGGAGTGACGGCAGGCGATTATTCGCTCGTGCTCAAGCCTGTGGGCAGTTTTAACAAACTCGGCGTCATCGCCGATGTTCTTATGCCGGAGATTCGCTATATGGTCGTTGACGACGAGAAGATACCCTATGGCGTGCTGCTTTCGCAGAATACCTGGGTTCTGTGGGGCGCCGGCGGCATTATGCTTGTCTCCGTCGTCATAACCTACCTGGCCACCCGTTGGTGGTACACGCGCCGCGCGAAAACGCAAAAAGTAAGGTAGCCCTCGTCGGTTTCCACTACGCTCTGATCCCCCGCCAAGCTGCGGCATGGTGGGGGATCTGGCGCACCGTGAAACCTCCTCTTCCTCAAAACCGCCGAGGCGGTTTTGAGGATTAAGAAGAACGGGGAACGCGCGTCCCGTTTCCCGTTTCGTCGCTCCCAATTCATAAAATCGCCGTAGCGATTTGCATGAAAGAGGTGTGGCGACGGAGTGAGAGAGCTTTTGTGCCGCAGATCGGACATACCCCCGTAACACCATAGTGTTACGGGGGTATGAAGCGCAGTGCGTCCCTACAAATTAGTCGTGTCTGACGGATACTTCGCGGTCTCTGAACAAGAGCGTCACACACCAGAGCCCTGCTACGCCGACTAGCGAGTAAATAATGCGGCTGAGCACCATAGCCTGCCCGCCGAAGAGCCACGCGACCACATCGAATTGAAAGAGGCCCACCAGCAGCCAGTTGATTGCCCCGATGATGACCAGTATCAAGGAAAGACGGTCCAGCAAACGATTCATCCCCTTTATGTTGTTTGCTGGTAGTATGACCGCGTAAACCCCGGTTTAGTCGTCCGATGGCAAAATCCGCGGGCAATTTCTTTTCCGATCGCATAAAGAATGATCCGCCGATGTGCCGGGGTGGAAGAACTGCCTACGCCTTTGGCGCAAAACAGCGGTATCTGGGCAACTTTTTGTATAATCGACCCAGGAGCGCGGATTGTTCAATAGGAAAAGTCGTTGCGCGGATCCGAGCTTTTTCCCTTTGTAGATTTAAGGATTTCCACCTCGAAACGATCGAACGCGACCGTTTCGATAAAATCGTCCGGCGAAAATGCGGTGCGGCCGAAGCGCTCCATCTCGCCTTCGTGCTTGGCCAGCCACACAGGGCGGGCGATATCGAATTCGCGGCAGATCTCATCCACCGCCGCGCGCACGTCCTCGGGCGAGGCAGTGCGCGCGGATACCGTAACTTGCCGCACCATGCGCTGCCGCCTGCGCAATACGCCCCACAGTTTTATCAATGCGCCGCCCGCCTATCCGCCGATGGCCGCGATGCACTCGATTTCGACGGGCGCCTGCCTGGGAAGCGCGGCCACCTGCACGCATGCGCGCGCAGGCTTCGTATCCCCGAAAAACGCGGCGTACGCACCGTTCATATCGGCAAAGGCCGCAAGGTCCGTCATGAACACCGTTACCTTGACCACGGATTCGATGCCGGCGCCTCCTGCCTCCAGCACCGCCCGTAGGTTGTCAAGGCACAGCGAGGTCGCCTTTTTTACATCCTTCAGTTCGATTTCACCGGTCGCAGCATCCACCGGCAGCTGCCCGGATACATACAGAAAGCCGTTGGCGCTCACGCCCTGAGAGTAGGGGCCGATCGCGCCGGGGGCCTTGTCGGTTGCGATGGATTTGATCATGCGAAATCCTCCTATTCTTTTGCGAGTTCCGCGAGCAGTGCCTTGAGAAAACTATGCGTGCGCGCGAGGGACGAAACGCTCATCCACTCCTTGGTGGTGTGAGCTCCTCCGGAGTCCGCACCCATGGCGATCGCGTCCAGGCCCGGCATCTTGTCCATAAACAGCCCGCACTCCAGCCCCGCGTGGATGCCCGAGAATTTGGCTTCGGCGCCGGAGTGTGCGCGGTATACCTTCGCGATGGCTTCGCGCAGCGGGCTGATTTGCGCATAGGGCCAGCCGGGGTAATCTCCGCCCGCGCTCAACTGGGCGCCGCACAGCGCGCTGGCGACCGTAAGCTCGCGCAGCACCGCGTGCTTGCTGTGCGCCTGGGAAGAGCGTATCGACACCGTCATGGAAAGCTCGTCGCCCGCAAGGCTTGCCGTGCCCAGGTTTGCCGAGGTCTCCACCATATCTTGCCCGGCGATCAGAGCGCGGGGGCCGTACGGAGCCAATAGCATAAGGGAAAGTGCGGCCCGCGCGTCGTCCTTTGCAAGCGGCTCTTCCTTTGTAGCGCAAGGCGTAACGGTCAGCGAAAGCTCCGGTTCCGCCGCGGAAAACTCATCTTGGAAGCTTTTGTTAAGCGCGCGTACCGCCTCGGCAGGATCGCTTGCGCACACAAACTCTGCAGCGGCATAGGAGGGAATCACGTTGTCCTTATCTCCGCCGCGCAGACATACGGGCAGCGCATTTAAATCGCAAAAGAGGCGATCGAGCGCGCGGACCAGCAGCTTGAGCGCGTTGGCGCGGCCCATGTGAATATTTCCCCCGGAGTGCCCGCCGGTCAGCCCGGAAACCTCGAGCTGATAGGTGTTTCCAGGCGCCGCGGCCCTACATACCGGCCGCTTGATCCCCGCGCGCAGTCCCCCCGCGCAGGATGTGGTAAAGTGCCCCTCGCCGCCGCAATCAAGGTTGATCATCTTCGTGGCTCGAAGGTCGGAAACATCAAGCGCCGCAGCGCCGAACAAGCCGGTTTCTTCCTGGGTGGTGAACACGCATTCGAGCGCGGGATGAAAAGCCTTTTCATCATTAAGCAGCGCGAGCATCAGCGCAACCCCCAGGGCGTTGTCCGCGCCAAGCGTCGTGCCGTCCGCCCGCCAAATGTCGCCTTCCTTAATAAGCGTTACAGGATCTTTTGCAAAATCGTGCTCTATGCCTTCATCTTTTACCGGCACGATGTCAAGATGCGCCTGCAGCATCACTGCTTCGCCGCGTGCGCCGGGCGAGGCGCTTTTTTTGATGACGGCGTTGTTAAGGGCGTCCCTGCGGAAAAACAGCCCTCGCTCCGTTGCGAACCGCTCGAGATAATCGCATGCGCGCGCTTCGTCGCCGGACGCGCGGGGGATGGCGGTCAGCTCTTCAAACCACGCAATCGGCTCTTTCATGGTAAGCCTCCTTTGTCGCTTGGATGTGTGCACTTTAGGTAACCGCCGGTGAATTCGGGTGGCGCGGCTCTGCGGATCTTTTTGCGGCTCGCCGTGTTGCCCTTCGCTCAACGTAACGTAAGGCTACGCCTCGCTCCGGCTCTTTGCAGGCCGCAAAAACCTTTCGCAAATTCGGCCACCCTCCTTTTCATCAGCGGTTACGTAGAGTTGGCGCCTATAGTATAACACATCCGAGCGGCACAGCGCATAGGATAGTGTGGCGGATGTGACAAAGCATATCCGCGAAGGAGGCCGCCTTACCATGCTCAACTTTGACGACTGCCCCGCCCTTTTTGAAGAGGGCCTTACCGACGCGCTCGATGAATGCGGCCGCGGCCTGTGCTGCGATTTAAACGATGCGTTTGCAAGGGCGCTCGGGCGCAGCGAATACCGGACCGCGATGGTGCATGCGCGCGGCGTCGGTATGAAAAAGCTCCGGCTGTTGGGGCTTCAGGGCGATGTTTTGCGCGCGTTGTGCCCCGAATCCCAGAAAATCTTCTTAATTCCCGTGTGCTCTGTCTATGCGTTTTACGAGGGAGAGCTTTTGCCGCCTTTAGGCGAATGCGGGCCTATGTTGCATCTTGACGGCGGATCAAGCTGCCGGGGCTGTAAGGGCCTCGTGCCGGAAATCGAAAAGTTGATCGGCCAGCGCGCCCTGCTGATTTTGCCGGAAAAAACCGTAGAAGCGCTGATTACCGAGGTAATCGGGCTGACCCTGCGCGCAGTTTCCGGCGATGCGATTCTTACCGTGCGCATCGATTGTGTCGATTCTCTCGAGCTGCCCGCAGGCTGCGAAGACGAATAGGCGCTCGCGCTATCGATGCAGCCCGGAAACAAAAGAGATCGGCTTTCGCACTGCGTTTGCCGATTTTTTCTGAAGAAAGCCTCGTGTTTTGAGGTTCTTTCTGTTTTGCATCGGCCCGCATGCCTTGGCGCTTGCGGGTCAGCTTTATGTTGCCGTTTCGTATCCTCTTGCAAAACTTTCCTCATCGCCGCCTTTTTTTCCGGCACGGTTCTTTGCCAATTCTCCTTTGGGCATAGGCGGTTCCGGCCGATAAAAAACGGAACTTTTATCGCATTGGGTTGGAGGCTTTTCCCCTATCTGGCACAGTTACCCTTATCTACCGGTTCTTTCCGGCAACGCCCAGGGCAATACATTTCGTTTTTATGACGAGATGTTGCGAAATAATTACGTATGCGACGTCCTGTCGCATTGCCAAACACAAAGGAGGTTACGACCATGCACCACGCGCAAAGGATCGCCCGGGCATGCGCGCTGTTGCTCGCGCTGATCCTGCTTCTTCCCGCGCTTCCGGCGAGCGCCGCTGCAAATATCCGGCTTGCCGAATTTGGAGACAGGGGCCTTGATATCTACCGCTCTTACGCCAAAGACGCGGCGATGCTCAAGGCTTTAATCGCCGTCGATTTGGTGGAAGGGCGCTCCATCGCCTCTCCGGATGCCGCCGCGGTGGCGCGGGTGGCGGCGAGCATGTCCGCGGCGCACGAACCCACGGTGGATATGTATATCGCCTATTATACCTCGAGCGACGCGCTAAAAAAGAAGATTCGGGCGCAGGCCGACAGGCTTGTGGATATCGGCTACATATTCTCCGGCAAGGTATTCCCCATAGCGCAGGGCTATGAGGTTTGGTATGGCGACAGCTGGGGAGCGGACCGCGGCGACGATGGCGAGCGTTCTCACAAGGGCATCGATATGGCCGTGGACTTTGGCGTGCCGATCCTCTCGATGGGAGAGGGCACCGTGGAGGCTGTCGGCTGGAACACCCTAGGCGGGTGGCGCGTCGGCGTGCGCGACAAGGACGGGCTTTACTACTATTATGCGCACATGTCCTCCTTCGCGCCGGGCATCAAGGCGGGCGTAAAGGTGGCGGCGGGCCAGGTGATCGGTTATGTGGGCGACAGCGGGTACGGGCCTGAAGGAACCACCGGCGTGCTGACGCCCCATCTGCACATCTGCGTATACGAGGGCTCGCCGAAAACCGCGTGCAATCCGTTCGCCTTGCTTAACTTTACAAGGTAGCTGCATCTTTCAAGCAGGCTTTTTCCGGCAATGACAATACCCCCATATCAAGCGACGCCACGCTTTCCGGCGGTTCCCGCTCGGAAAGCGCGGCGTTTCCATTGCCGGATTTCATTTTTAGATGTAAAATATAAGCAGATTGAAACGCTATGAGAAGGAGGAGGCCGGTGAAGAAAAGCGGGTGGATAGCCGCGCTGGGCCTGCTCCTTCTACTGGGAGCCCTGTGCGCTTATGCAGCGGCGCGGTGGCTGCCCGCGAAGGATGTGCCGCAGGCGGCCGCGTCCGAGAGTTTCGCGGTCGCATCGTCGCCTTTGCCAACGGTCGCGTCCGTTCCCGTAGCGCCAACCCCTGCCCCTACGCCTTCGCCTACCGAAAGGGAAGGTGCGTATATCGCTTCCTTAATCGACGCCATGTCGCTGGAGGAGCAGGTTCGCCAACTGTTCATGATCAGGCTCGGGCCAAAGAATGCGGCCGGCTACGATGCAGTCAACGAAAATGTGCTCAAGGATCTTGCGGACAACCGCCCGGGAGGCTATGTGCTGTTTACGAACAACATCGCCTCGCTGGAGGAAACGCGCGCGCTGACCGATGCGCTCAGGGAACACGCCGCCATACCCCCGCTCATCGCCATCGACGAAGAAGGGGGGAGCGTCAGCCGCCTGGGCTCCGCGGGCGTTGCGGGCTATCAAAAGCAGCCCTCCGCGGGTTCCATCGGCAAAACGGGCGATCCTGGCAGCGCGTATGAGGTAGGCAAGGCCATTGGCGAGGCTCTTTTCGCCATTGGAGTGGATGTGGATTTTGCTCCCGTTGCCGACGTGCTCGGCGGCAAAGGGGGCGCGATCGGCAACCGCTCCTTCGGCAGCGACCCTAAGCTGGTGGCGGATATGGTATCCGCATACCAGCGGGGCCTTGGCGAGGCGGGCATCCTGTCCGCGCCCAAGCATTTCCCCGGCCACGGCGCGGCGTCCGGCGATTCTCACGACGGCTACGTGAGCATTGCGGCGGATGAGGATCGACTTCGTGAGGTCGAATACCCGCCGTTTGAGCGGGCCATTGCCGAAGACGCCGCGTTTGTGCTCGTGGGGCACATCGCCGCGCCGAATGCCGACCCAAGCGGCCTGCCCGCTACGCTGTCGGAATATTTTGTTACCGATGTTCTGCGCGGCAGGATGGGCTTTGAGGGCGTTGCGATTACCGACGCCATGGATATGGGCGCCATCGTCAACCATTATTCGCCCGGCGAGGCCAGCGTGCGCGCCCTTACGGCGGGCATCGACATGGTTTTGCTGCCGAAGGATTACCCAAAGGCGGTTGAGGGCGTGCTCGCGGCCATCGAGCAGGGGGCTCTTCCCCGCGAGCGCGTTAACGAAGCGCTCACGCGGGTTTTTCGCGCCAAGGTACGCGCAGGGCTTATCAAGGCGCCGCAATGATCTAGTGATCTGCCACAATTACCAATACGGTTTGGCGCGGATTTTTTTCCATCCGGCAGCGTCGCTTTCCTCTTGGCGTAGCGCTGCTACGCCTACGCTCCGGCTCCTTGCCGGACGAAAAAATCTCTCGCGCGAAACCGCATTTTCAACTGTGTCAGAGCACTAGGCCCTGTTGACATAAACGCTCAGCGCTGTCCTTCGGTCGCTTTTTGCGCATGCGCATGATTTAATTGCCGTGGTTTGCCTTCGGCTAGAAGCGTTGTCTAAGGCGACGCTGGTTAAAGCTCCGGCAAGGCTGCTGGGGCGGCCCTAGCGTAGCTGCCGACATTCACACCCAAGGCGTATCCGGAGGGTCGCCTTCTTCCTGCGCTTCATTCGGCGCAAAAATCGGTTCGAAATCCGGCATTTCGGAATATATCAATAGGCCTTAGCCTGATGGAAACGGAAGGTGATGTCGTAAGCGGGGTTTCATAGCGTTCCTGTGTGTGGCTAACGTCATCTGGTAGTGCGTTTTCGGAAATATAAAAGGGGGAATTGACATGAAGGGCCGCACGATCCCATTTCTTATCGCCCTGGTGCTTCTTCTAAGCGGCTGTACATCGAATGTCGGCCGCCAGGCCATTCACGACGCCGTGGCCGAATCCGAAGAGGTGTGCGCAAGCATCGTGGATATCGTGAATTGGCAGCTTGAGGGCACCGAGGAATTCCGCAAGCAACGCGAAGTATACAAAAAAAGCGGGGATGAGCGCGACTTACCCGAGGACGACATCGCCCAGGTCGAGGCGAAGTATGACGAGCTTACCCAATACCGCGCAACGCTCGGCGAGCTAAGGGCGCGAGTGGATGCGATCAAAGACGAGAAGGACGCCGTGACGCTCGAGGCGGCCAAGGATTATTTTACGATGCTCGACAGCGCCGTGGGAGACCTGGCGACGATTTTTGAATACTTCTTCGCGGTGCGCGAGGCGGTGAAGCCCATGGCTGAGTTTGAGGCCCCCGAGAGCACGACGGTCTATGTTGACTATTCCCTGTTTGCCGGGCAGCTTTCGCAGGTGGTAGGCGTTACGCAGCGCAACATCAGCGCGCTCAAATGCCCCTCTTATATGCAGGATAGCCACAAGGCCTTTGCCGCGCGCATCGACGAATACCAAAGTTTCTGCCAAGATTTTTCCATTGCCGTGCAGCTTTCCGATCCGCTGCGCATCGCCTCGTGCAATTATCGCCTCAGTAGGCTCGACGTCATGATCGAAAAGTGTGACGACGCCTTGACGGACGACTTCAACCTGCAATTCGAGCGCGTGCTCCAGCGTATGGATGGCGCCATCGCTCAGTTGCGCGGCGAGCTGCTCGCCAATACTGCGCAAAAATAGGAAGGGGGAAGGAAGATGAAATACTGCATCTCCTGCGGCAAGCCGATTCCTGAAACCAGCAAGTTCTGCCTCGAGTGCGGCGCTACGCAGCCCGCTCCCTCTCCGGCTCCGGAGCCTGCCGAAGTTTTTCAGGCAGAGCCCGCACAGCAGGCCGCGCCCCCCGCGCCGGAACCCATGGCGCCGCAGGTTCCTTCGCAAGCGCCTCCGGTAGCTCATGTGCATCCTGCGCCGAAAAAGGGCAAAAACCGAACGGGCCTCTTTGTTGCGGTCGGCGCTTCGGTCGTTCTGGTTGCGGCCATAGCGATCGTACTGATCCTTTATCTTGGAAAAGGAGCGCCCACGGAGGTTACCTACAGCTACTTGAGCCGCCAGCCCACGCCGCAGATCGACTACGTGGTTACCGATACGGTATTTCCTTCTTTGTATCGCACGATGGACGCGCTTATCACCTTCACCGCCACCTGCGAGGGAGGCGAAAAGGACGTGCTGATCGAGGTGGAGGTTCCGGGCTTTACGCAAAAGTATCAGCAAAAGTTTACCCTCGGCGAGCAGATTACCAAGCTCAACATCCGCCCCCCGCTGTTGACCGGCGATTTGAGCCTGGGCACCGAAAAAGACGCGCAGCTCGTGCTCTCCGTCACCGAGGTGGACACCGGCAAAAAGGTGGTGCAGGATAGCCGCAACATCGTGATCAAGAGCAAGTACGACGTCGTGTGGTGGACGGAAGAATACGGCGACATGAACAACGACAACATCCTCGCGTGGATGACGCCGGAAGCCCCGGGCGTACTTTCGCTCAAGCGCGGCGCGGTGGATTACCTCTCCTTCGTTACCGACGGCCAGCTCAACTCCATCGTAGGCTATCAGAACTACGGCGTGTTCAACGACATCAGCATGAACACTTGGGTGCAGGCCGTCGCGCTCCAGGGCGCGATGAGCGACGTGGTCGGCGTGCGTTACAACAACGCGGCCTTTTCCATCGGCTCGGATGTGCAGCAGCGCGTGATGTTGCCCGACGACGTGCTGTCGTCCCAGAGCGGCATATGCATCGAAACCGCTTTGGTGATGGCCTCGGCGCTACAGTCCGCGGGCATGCACCCGATGCTGATCTTCCCGCCGGGGCATGCGCAGGTGGCCGTGGAGTGCTGGCCGGGCACGGGAGAGTACTTTCTGATCGAGACGACCATCCTGCCTATGCCGCAGACGAACGATGCGTTCGATTATGTCGTCTCCTACCTAACCAAGGATGAATGGCAGGGCTACATTTACGGAACCGGCGAGTACACCCTTGGCGAATGCTATGTGCTGGATTGCGACTTGGGCAAGAAGCTGGGCATCGTGCCGATGAGCAACTGACGGCATGGGGGGGACGCGTCCCCCCATGAGCCCCCTGCCGAGGAAGCGCGACGAGGATGGTGCGACTCTTGCGAAGCGCCTAGGTTGCGCGAACGGCCGAAGCTTCTTTAGCGGACTATAGTCGGCCAACTTCAAAAACGGGGCAGGCGAGCGAGAGATTTTTTCGCAGGGTAAGGAGGCGTAAGGAAGCGTAGCCGGCAGCTACGCTGACTGGAGCTCGCCGCCGTTATGCGGAAAAAGATCCGCTCGAATGCTCTTTATTTGGGGTTGGTCGACTATAAGATGGGCCCCGGAACTATTGTTTCCGGGGCGCGTCGCAAGCGAAGGGAAAAGCTCTTCTAGGAAATGGGATGCGATTTAGGGCAAAGTCGATCAGCCTTCCGGCTTTCCAAGAACGACCAACACGTCGCCCTTTTCGATTTTCTGCTCCGCCGCCACAGGCATGATGGTCTGCTGGCCGCGCAATATTGCCAATACAGTCATATCGTGCCGTTTGCGGATATCCGCCTCGCCCACCGTCTTGCCGATCCACTTCTCCATTGGCCGCATTTGGGTGATGGAGTAGTGCGTGGTGTCCTCCAGCACATCCAGGATGTTCGGCGCGATGAGCCGCCGCGCGATCTTCTCGCCCATTTCATGCTCCGGCAAAACCACCAAATCGGCCCCTATGCTTTCAAGAATCTTCTTTTGCCGCCTGCCCAGCGCCTTGACGACGACATACTTCGCGCCCAGCTCCTTCGCCTTCATCGTCGCCAATAGGGAAGCCTCAAAATCTTCGCCCATCGCGAAGATCACCACGTCGAAGTTGCCAAGACCTAATTTTTCCATCGCGCTTTCGTCAGCGACTTCCGCGCATACCACATGGTCGGCGTAGTTGGCTGCCTCGTGTAGGTGTACCGGGTCTCGATCGCATGCGAGCACGCTTGCGTCGTACTGCGCCAGGGTCTTAAGGACGCTCATGCCAAACTGGCCTAAACCTAACACTGCAAATTGCAGATCGGCGTTTTTCTCGGGCAAAGTATATTCCCCCTAACGTAGATTCGCCTCTTAGCCTATGATCATCCGCTCGCTCGGGTACGTGAGATCCGCATCGCCTTTATGCCTGCGCGTGTTGAGCGAAACCACCACGGTAATCGGCCCCAGGCGCCCTAAAAACATGCACAGAATGAGCACGACCTTGCCCGCTGTCGAAAGGTGAGGCGTGATGCCGGTGGTGAGACCTACGGTACCCGCCGCCGATGAAACTTCAAACAGCAGGTCGAGAAAATCGTGCTTAAACGCGCTGCCGCGTTCGGTAAAATTGAGGATCATCACCGACGCGACGACGAGGATCAGCATCGCCCCCATCACCGTCAGCGCCTTCTGCAGAAGATCCGAGGGGAGTGAGCGCCCGAAGGCCTCGGTTTCCTCGCGGCCGCGCAATCCCGCCATCATGGTGAGAATTACCAGCGCAAACGTAACGGTTTTGATGCCCCCCGCCGTGCCCGCGGGCGATCCGCCGATCAGCATGAGAATGGAGGAAAGAAACTTTGACGCGTCGGTCAGTTGCCCCTGGTCGATGGTGTTGAAGCCGCATGTCCTGAGCGTTACGGATTGAAAGGTAGCCGCCAGCACCTTGCCCGGCGCTTGTATCGGGCCGAGCGTGTCGGGGTTTGCCCACTCCAGCAGCAAAAAGAGACCTATGCCGCCGACGATCAGCCCGCCGGTGGTGATGAGGGCAACCTTGCTGTGCAGCGAAAAATGCGCGAGGCGGAATTTTACCGAAGAGCTCGGCAGGGTGGCGGGGCGCGTAAACAGTTCCACCAGCACCGGAAAACCCAGCCCGCCCAACACGATGAGCGCCATGATCACAAGGCTGATTGCCGGGTTGGTTTGGTATGGAATAAGGCTCTCACGCCCTATGATGTCGAACCCGGCATTGCAAAAGGCGGATATCGAATGGAAGATACCCTTAACCAACGCTTCGCCCGGAGACATGGGGCTTGAAAAGTAAAACGCCGCCGTCAAAAGAACCGCGCCCAATCCTTCGATTGCCAGCGTGAAGACCGCGATGCGGCGCACAAGCCGCACCATGCCGCCGACGCTGTCCTGGTTAAATGAGGATTGAATCGTCAGTCGGCTTCTGAGCGATATGCGCCGATTCAGCAGCGCCATGCCCAGCGTCATCATAGGAATCAGGCCCAGCCCTCCGAATTGAATGAGCATGAGGATGACGATCTTGCCCAAAACCGTCCAATGCTCGAGCGTGTTGACCACCACCAGCCCGGTTACGCAATTGGCTGACGTTGCGGTAAACAGCGCGTTGAGAAACCCGACGCTTTCCCCGGAGCGGCTTGCGGCGGGAAGATTCAACAGCACCGCTCCGCAAAGGATCATCGCCGCGAAACTGAGCGTGATCGCCTGAGAAGGCCTAAGCCTGAAATAGCTGCGCAGGGATTTCTTTGGGGCGGGACTATCATCGGATGTGGACATGTCATTGCGCCTTTCTCTTCCGGAGGAAATACGTGATGGCTCGCCGGAAAAACGCGGATCGTATGTGTTACTATAACCGGATTTTTGTTCGCGAATCTCGTTTGCCATGTAAAGATCAACGATCGGCTTATGAAAAATTTTACCGTCGAAAACAGCCCGGTTCTCCAGTGGTTTTGGCGCGGCGCGGGGGGAGGGAACCTGCGCCGGGTTCGGCAATGCCGGATGGCCTTGCTGTTTTTTCATCAAAGCCATCCGGCATATGTTTTTGTCCGCAGGCAGGCTTGGCATTCGCAGCGCCTTAGGCGGTTACTTCGCGCAGCTGAGCATCAACTGGAGCGCCTGCTTAGGAGGTTTTGTCAGGCGGAATTCCATGCCGACATAGCCCGCGTAGTCCGTACCCGCGATGGCCGAAAGTACACCAGGGTAATTGATCTCCCCGGTACCCGGCTCGTTACGCCCCGGCACGTCCGCGGTGTGGAAGTGGCCGATCTTTTCGATGTTGGCGCTGATGGTGGCAATCAGGTTTCCCTCCGTGATTTGCTGATGGTAGATATCGTACAGTAGTTTCACATTGGGGCTCCCCACGTCGTCAAGGATGGAAAAAGCCTCGTCCGACCGGGTTAGGTATATGCCCTTATGATCTACCAGCGGGTTCAGAGGCTCGAGCACGAGCGTCAAGCCCTCCCTTTTAAGAATCGGCGCGGCGGCCTTGAGGCACTGGGTCAGCGATGCGCGCTGGCTCTCGCGGGAAACGCCGGAAAGCTCGTTGCCGGAGGTCATGATGATGACGGGATTGCCGAATTTCTTTGCGACGGGCACGGTTTCTTCTATCATTTCGGCAAACAGCTGCGCGCCCTTGCCGCCGAGATAGCCCCCTGCGGCATCCAAAGCCGCGCGCTTTTTCTCATCGGCGGTTGCGACGCATAGAGCGGCGACCGAGAGGCCGCACTCGTTGCGGGTGTCGTCGATCAAAGCAAGATCCTTGCCCGTCCATGCCCAAAACTCGATCGCCGGTATGCCCAACTCAGCGGTTTTTCGAATGCGGTC
>JAVBNW010000074.1:0-43769 GCA_031551255.1 Eubacteriales bacterium
CGGCGATGGAGAGCAGGCGTCCATCTCACTTGCCCGAACACTCCGGAAGGGTTCCCACCCAGTGCAAATAGCCTCACTCCGCGCCAAAGTCGGGCTTGCGCCACGCCGAGGCCGTGGCCACGGGCCGTCCTTCGTCCTCTAAAAACAAAATGCGCTCGGGCGTATATGCCATATCGCCGCGCATCTTGGCAAAGGTAAGCGGATATTCGGGAAACGCGGCATTGACGATGCCTTCCCACGCCGGCCCTTCATCAGGGTGGCTGTGGCGGATCGTCGCCCCAGACGGAAGGCTCAGTTCCGGCAGATCGTTAAGCGTCGGGCGGAACATCAGCAGATGATCGTCGCGCGGCGCGTCCTTGGCTTCAGGCATGCGCAGCCCTCCTTGGCATCTTTAAAGTATGGAGAGAGGAACCGGCTTTCTACAGCCAGCGGGCCAAGTCGCCCAGCCTTTCTACGGCGAGTGTCGGACGGATGTCGGAAGATTCGAGATCTTCGCGGGTGGTTTCCCCCGTAAACACTAGAATGGACGCGATACCGTGGTCGACGCCGGTGCGGATATCGGTGTAGAGCCTGTCCCCGCACATGGCCAATTCGCCGGTGGAAAGGCCGGTGCGCTTGAGCGCGGCGCGGACGATTTCGCCGTGCGGCTTGCCGACGATCACATCCGGGCGGCGGCCCGTGGAGGCGTGGATAAACGCGATGATCGCACCGATGTCCGGTTCAAACCCGCCGTCTACCGGGCAGTTGAAGTCGGGATGGGTGGCGATATAGGGAAGCCCTTCGCGCACAAAGTCGCACACCGATACCATCTTTTCGTATGTAAGCGTGGTGTCATAGCCGATCGCCACGATTTCAGGGCGGCTATCGTCCAGCACGACCCCCATGCCCTGCATTTCGGCGCGCAAAGATTCATTGCCCAGCAAAAAAACGCGCTTGCCCGGATGTTCCCTCAGAAGATAGTTGGCCGTGGCCCAGCCGGAGGAGAGAACGTCGTCTTCTTCAGCCTCGATGCCCAGCCGGTTGAGCTTTTTTACATAGTGTGCGGCCGAGCGAGAAGAATTGTTCGTCAAAAACAGCGCCTGGCGGCCGCTGGAGCGCGCAGCCGAGAGAAATTCCAGCGAACCCTTAAGCAAACGGTCGCTAAGGTAGATCGTGCCGTCCATATCCAGCAAAAAGCACCGGACGGGTGCAAGAATGTCCCTGATGCCCTTACCGTCCATAGAATTCCTCCACGATCTCCTCGCAGATCTCCCGATGCGTGCCCCAGGCAAAGCCCAGCCGCATGATCGTAGGCCGCGGGCGAATCTCTTTGGCATAAAGCAGGGCGTTTCGCACATCGTCTTTGGAAAGTCCGAGCTCGTTCGCACTGGTCGGTCCGCCGCATGCTTTCAGCATCGCCGCGACGGAGGATGAAAGCGGCACGATCAAATCCGCGATGGAGCGCAATTCTTCCCATTTTGCGAGGGCGCGCTCGCGAAGGACGCTCGCCGGCGCGCCGCCGGGCACGGAGGAGGCGAGTACTTCATCCGCGATCGGTCCATATGCGTTGCGCACTCCGGCGAGCCATGCCGCCGGATCGTTGTCCGCAAACGGGCGGATTCGCTCGAAAAAGCGGCGGTAATACGCGAGAACCAGCAGCGCGGCATAGCCGACCTTGTCGCCGTGCAACGTAGGTTTCTCACCCCGCGCGAGCATGGTGATTTCCCAGAAATGCGCAAGATGATGTTCCGCGCCGGAGGCCGGGCGCGAATTGCCAACCATCTGCATGGCCATACCGGAGAGCAAAAGCCCTTCACCCAGCCCGCGAATCGCCTTTTCCGAGCGCGACGGAAGCTTATTTGCCTGTGCGGCGCAGGTATCCACCGCGCGGCGCATCAGAGCGGCGGTTTCGGCGCAGCGGTATTCGCCCCATACGGTCTCCGCCAGCGACCAATCGGCCAGTGCCGTATACTTGCCCAGGATATCGCCCAGCCCGGCGGCGATCATCGGCCCGGGGGAGTCCTTCATCGCGGCGAGGTCGAGAAACGCGTGTTCGGGCGCGATAGCCTCGAACGTCACTTTAAACCCGCGCCTGATCAGCGGCGACACGGTGCTTACAAAGCCGTCCATGCTCGGCGCGGTGCCCAGCACATCGTACGCGGTGCCGACGCGCGATGCGACAAAGCGGGCGATGTCGTTGATCGTGCCCGAGCCCACCGCCACAATGCGCTTAGCCTCCCTGGGCGACGCGATCAGGGCGGCGCCCACGGCTTCTTCGTCGGCGTGTAGATTATCTCCACGTAGCATCAGAACCTGAAGCGGCCCTACACTGCGCAGCGTAGATGCGGCGCTCTTTCCCAGAACTTCATAGGTGTTTTTGTCGCACACAAGCAGCATGCCGCCCGCGGCCCTTTCCTCCTCAAGCGCTTGAGCGAGGCGTTCCGGCGCGTCATTCACCACCGCCGCGGCCTTTGTTTCCAACGCATGCGTCCTGCCGCAAGCACATGCGATCGTCCCCGTAAGCTTGCTCAGCGGCCATTGCGCGAGGGACATCGTGAATTCCCCCTCTCGTTTTCCCTATCATTATAAGAAGGCTTGCGGCGGTTTGCAAGCGGCCAGATGAAAGGTTTATCGACAAACGGCGTGCTCGTAAGTATTGTTATAGACCAAAGTCTGTTTTAATGGATCGCGCGCGAGCACGCGAGCGGATACGATAAACCGCAATGTGAGGACGTTGCGCAAAGATAAAGCGGCTATGTTTCTTGATGATGAGGCGTAGAAGGATTGGCATAATAAAAGACTTGGTTCTGTTTTTTGATCTGCAGGATGAAATTGTTTTGAGGGTCATAAGAATGGTAAGGCGATGCTCCGGGGCGAGGGCAACCTAAAGTTTAACCGCCCCGATCCATGAGAAATGCTTCAGGAGAGCCAAAGAGGGTATCGTTATGATACGCGCAACGGAACATATGCCAGAGCTCCGCTGCGCATGATATGCGAAATGGGGGGGCCATGGATGGCTATAGCGCGTGGCATGGGCATGCCGGGCCTATGTACGGCTGCAACAACAAAGGGGGCAACGTCGTCCCATTCTTTGGGTAATTCGTTTTATTTCGCGGTTTATGGGAAATTCGCCAATTTTTGAACGGAAGTGTTTTCGTAGCGTCTTATCGTCGTCGCGGACTGCGTATCTCGTCGGTTTGCACTACGCTCTATTCCCGTGAAACACCACGGTATTTCACAGGAAAAGGCGCTGCGTGAAACCTCCTCTTCCATAAAAGCACTGCGGCGCTTTTATGGATTGGGAACCACGAGAAAAGATACGGGGGTATGCGTTCTCCGCTCTTCTTATCCCAAAGAAACCTCAGCTTCTTTGGGAAGAGGAGGGGCCACGGAACGCAAAAAATCCCACCATACCGCAGTTTGGTGGGATTTCGGAGCGAAGTGCGCCCCGACGAGTTGGTGCCGAAGGTGGGACTTGAACCCACATGCCCTCGCGGACAACGGATTTTGAGTCCGTCGCGTCTGCCATTCCACCACTTCGGCCTGAAGTGTTCGCAGTATAGCACAGCTGAAGGTAAAGATCAACGATTTCCTGGTGCCCGAAAGGAGGGATTTGCGTGCAATCCGACCGCGTTACCTTAAAACGTGCGCAAAAGGGGGATCAACGCGCCTTTGAGAGCATCCTTGAAACGCATGAACGCATGATCTATTCGATCTGCCTGCGCATGTGCGGCAGCAGAGAGGATGCGCTGGATGTATCCCAGGAGACCGCCGTGCGCATTTGGCGCAACATCGGCAGGTTTACCGGCGAGGCCGCGCTGTCCACGTGGATCTATCGCATCGCGACAAACGCCTGCCTGGATCACCTTAGAAAGCGGAAGGATGTGCTTTCCGTCGACGCGCTCGGCGAGGAAGGCTACGCGCCCCCCGCTTCGGCCGGCGAGATGCCGGAAAACGCGCTCGACGGGAAGGAGACGCTGCGCGAGGTGGCCAAGGCGCTTGACCGGCTGCCCGAAGATCAGCGCGCGGCTGTCGTGTTGCGCGATGTGAACGATTTGACGTACGAAGAGGTTGCCGACGTGCTCGGCGTAAACCTCAACACCGTCAAAAGCCGTATTTCGCGAGGTAGAAAATCCCTTCGCGATTTGTTGGGCGCCAATGCGAAACTTTTTCGAGAAACAGGCGTCTAACAAGGCGAAAGGAGGGAATCGCGGTGCGCTGCAATACATTTGAAGAACACATACAAGAATACCTTGACGACGCGATGGAAGAACGCGATGCGCGCGAAATGCAAAGCCACGAGGCGGCCTGTGAAACTTGCCGCGGCTTGATGGCCGACATGCGGGCTATGCGCGGCGCGCTTTGTGAATTGGGCGCGCAGGAAGCGCCCGACAACTTGCACGATGTTTTGATGCAGGCGGTGCGCGCGGAGGCCCGAAAGGGAAAGCCCAAGCGCAGGATGAACCCGTGGGGCGTTGCGGGCCTCGCGGCGGCCGCGGTAATCGTGGCGATTGTTCTGCCCCTGGCGGGCATGGGCCTTCTTACGGGCGGCGGCAGCATGCAGGAGGCGGAGTATTCGCCCTATATGGCGGCGGGCGAGAAAATGGCCGACGGCGGCGGCGGATATGCTGCTGCGACCGCGGCGCCGATGCCATCGCCTGCCCCCGCGGCGGCGAACGAAGGCGCGATGATGGACATGGCGGAAGCCCCCCGAGACGGCCTGCTGATGAGCGGCTCTGCGGACTACGCGGCCGAATCCTATGACGCGCAAAAGGCAATCGTTCCCGACGCCATACGCGGCGCGGCGCACGGCGTCAAGCTCATCCGCACCGGCTATCTGTCGCTGGAGACCCGCGCTTTTGACGAGGACCTCGCAAGGCTTACGGATATGGTCGCTTATTATGAAGGTTATGTCGAAAGCTCGAACGTATCCGGCGTGCCCTACAATGCCGACCCGAACAGCTATGGGCGGTGGGCGAATTTGTCGGTGCGCGTGCCCGCCGCGGCGCTGGACGCCTTCCAGGGCGAGGCCAAGGCCGTGGGCAACCTGCTGGATTCCTCCATCAACGCGCAGGATATTACCGCACAGTATCAGGATACACAGCTAAAACTCGATACGCTGCGCACGCAGCACAAGCGGCTGCTGGAGCTGATGGCCAAGGCGGAAGCGGTGGAGGACATGATCGCCATCGAGACGAAGCTTGCCGACATTCAGTACCAGATCGACAGCTTGTCGGGCGCGCTGAAGGATTGGGATGCCCGCGTTGAATACGCTTCGATATCGATATCGCTGAGCGAAGTGAAGAGCTATTCGCTGGCCGAGCCCATCGATCCTACCCTGGGCGAGCGCATTTCGCAGGGCTTCTATAAAGGATTGCGCGATTTCATCGAGGGCCTGCAAAACGTTCTGGTGTTCGTAGTTTCCTCTCTCCCTGCCATGCTCGTGATCGTAGCGGCGGCGGTAGGCCTCTTCTTCCTGGTTCGCCGGATCGCGCGGAAGCGCAAGCCCAAGCCGCACCGGGACGACGATCCGCCCGCGTTTTCCGAATAGGGCCAAGGCTTCGTGGTCAAAAGGCGAGCTAAGCGGCCCAGGCGCCCTTCGCCACATACATTTTCCGATCGTATACGTTAAGTAAGGAGCAGTGCGACATGAACATGAAATCCACCATCATCATCGCGGCGGCGCTGTTGGTATCTATCCTCGGTGCGGCGTTTCTCACCACCAATGCGCTCAGCGGCATCCAAAACGGGGATGCGGCCCCCGCCGCCGCTCCGCCGGCAGTCGTAACCACCGCAGCTCAGGATTGGGATCAGCTCACCGTCAATAGCGTAGGCTCCGTCAGCGTTACGCCGGATAAAGCCACGTTGAACCTCTCCTTTTCGCTAACCGGCGAAAGCGCGGAGAAGGTCAACGCGGATCTTACGGAAGCGCTCTCCGGCGCCATCGCCGACCTGAAGGCTGCGGGGATCGCCGCGGCCGACATGCAGACATCCGGCCTTAGCATCGGCAACGACTACTATTCGTCTTACGGCGACGCAGCCCCCCGCTTCCGCGGCGACACCAGCGTCGTGATCACCGTGCGCGATGTCGGCAAGATCGCCACCTATATCGACATCGCGGCCAAGAAGCCCGGCTACTCGAGCTGCTATTTCTCCTACGATGTGGAGAACCGTACAGACGCCTATTTGAAGGCGATGGATCAAGCGATCGAGGAGGCGACGCTCAAGGCCGAGGCGCTTGCCAAGGGCATGGGCCGCACGGTGGGCGCGGTGCTCAGCGTGGAGGAATACGAGGGCTACAGCACGCCGCTGCGCGCCGCCACCAGCGAATTGGCATCTACTTCGGGCATCGTCGAGCCCGGTTCCATCGATGTGCGCGCAACGCTGAAGGTTACCTACATCCTGGGAAACGCACAATAAATATACGGATCTTATATCGGCAATCCGCCCCGCGCGAATGTGCGGGGCGGCGGTTATTTTGGCGGAAAAATAAGGGGATCGCCCCGGCTTTTTCCAAGCCGGGCGGCGCATTGTGGCGCAACCGTGGAGTTTCGGTGAAGTGTGTGTAAGAACGCCTAACAAGCGTCGACGGCGCGTTTGTCTGTGCTATAATTCTGATTTAGGATTCATCAGCGGGGGAGGCGTGCCGGTGAGGGCGTTGATCAAGGACATTGTGCGGCAGGTGAAGGGCACCTTTGGCCGCTTTTTGTCCATCGCCATCATCAGCATGCTGGGCGTGGGTTCGTTTGCGGGCTTGCGTTCCGTAAGCCCCGACATGCAGCTGACGGCCGATCTTTACTATGCCGAGCACGATTTGATGGATTTGTACGTGGTTTCCACGCTCGGTTTTTCGGAAAACGACATGGCCGCGATCGAAAGGGAAGGGCTGCTCGTCATGCCTTCCTATGCGATGGACGCACTGGCGAGGGTGGGCAATTCCGGCGAGCTTGCGGCCAAGGTGTACGCCGTGCAAGAGAGTGACCCCATCAACCGGCTGGATATCGAGCATGGCCGCTTGCCCGAAGCCGCGGGCGAATGCGTGCTGGATCACCGGCTGATGAGCGGCCTGGGCGCCAAGGTCGGAGATACGCTAACGCTCGCATCCGGCAAGGAAGATCCCATTACCGATACGCTCGTGGCCGCCGAATTTACCATTGTGGGCGAGGTCGTGTCGCCCATGTACGTATCGTTTGAGTACGGCGGCAGCACGGTAGGAGATGGCGAGGCCCGCGGCGCGCTGTTTTTACACCCGGATGCATTTGACTTGGAGGTATATACCGCGGTGTTTATCGCCGCCGATGCCACCCGCGGCGTGCGCGGCAGCACGGAGGAATACGACCGGGCCGTCGACGCCGCGCTTAACGAGCTTAAGATCACCGCCGATATCCGCGAACAGGAGCGCTACGACGAAATTATGGACGAGGCGGGCGAGAAGATCGCCGACGCCGAGGCGGAGCTTGCGGATGGCGAGAGGGAGCGCGACGAGAAAATCGCCGATGCGCAAAAGACGATCGACGACGCGAAGGAAAAACTCGCCGACGGGGAAAAAGAGCTTGCGGACGGCCGCGCGCGCTTCAACCGCGAAATCAGGGATGCGGAAAGAAAGCTCGCGGACGGCGAGCTGGAAATTACCGACGGGCAGCGCGAAATCTATGAAAACATGCAAAAACTCGACGACGGCGAAAAGGAGATTGCCGACGGCTGGAAGGAAATTGCCGAAAACGAACAAAAATTGGTCGACGGCGAAAAGGAAATGGAAGACGGAAGGCGCAAGCTCGAGTCCGCCGGCAGCGAAATAGAATCCGCGCGCCTTAAATTGGAAACCGGCAAGCAGGGCCTCGACCAGCTCGCGGGGGCTATCGAGATGATGAAGCTCGATCCTACTACGCCGCCCGCGATGATCGCCGCTATGCAGCAGCAGTACGACGACTTGAACGCGCAATATCAAGCGGGGGTTTCGGAATACGAAAGTGGCGCAAGGGAGTATTCCCAGGCCGTCAGGGATTATGAATCGGGCGTCGTGGAATACATGGACGGCAAGCGCAAGCTGGAAGAGGGCAAGGCGGAGCTTTACGACGCCGAGCGCGAAATCGTGGACGGCAGGCAAAAGCTTGCCGAGGGCCTTGCGGATATCGAACAAGCGCAAAAGGATCTTGCGCAGGGAAGGATCGACCTTGAAAAGGCGCGCAGGGACGGCGAAAAGGAGCTCGTCGACGGCGAGCAAGAAATTGAAGACGCCAAGGTTGAGCTTGCGGACGGCGAGCGCGAGCTGCGCGAGAAGGAGATCGAAACCGCTAAAACCATCGCCGACGCGCATGCAGAGCTTGACGACGCCAAGGAAGAGCTCGCCAAGGTGGAAAAGCCGGTGTGGCACTTCTTCACCCGGGACGATTTGCCCGCCCATAGGGAGTATTACGAGGATGCGGACAAGGTGGCCGCCATCGGCACGGTGTTTCCATTGGTGTTTTTCGCGGTGGCGGTGCTCATCAGCCTGACGACGATGTCGCGCATGGTGGACGAACAGCGCGCGGTGATCGGCACGATGAAGATGCTGGGCTATGAGCGCGGGGCCATCGCCATGAAATATGTAATCTACGCCTTTTTGTCGAGCGCGTTGGGTTGCTCGGGCGGCCTGGCGCTGGGGCGCTACTTCTTTCCTTCGGTCGTCGCCGGCGCATACGGCATGAAGTATTACTTTCCGCCGCTGATCATGCCGTTCCAGTGGGCGCCGTCGATGGGTGCGCTCATCAGCTGCATGGTGCTGATCGTGGGCGCCGCCTATTTTGCGGTGCGCCGCGAGTTGATGGAGGAGCCCGCGCAGCTGCTCCGCCCCAAGGCGCCCAAGCCTGGCAAGCGCATTTTGCTGGAGCGGATCGGGCCTCTTTGGCGGCGGCTGCCTTTTTCCTGGAAGGTAACCGCGCGCAACGTGTTTCGCTATAAATCGCGCTTTATCATGACGATCGCCGGCATCGCGGGCTGCACGGCGTTGCTGGCGACCGGCTTTGGGCTGAAAGATTCCCTCAACGCGGTGCCGCAAAACCAATTTGACCGCATATGGCATTATGACCTGCTCGTGGCTTCCGAGCCGGAAAAGCTGCCGGGGGGCAGGGAAGGTTTGGATGCGATGCTTATAGGCGAGGGCGCGTCGGACATCGCCTGGTGGCATCAAGAGGCCGTGACCATCCGCGCAGGGGAAGGGGGCCACAAGCTGGACGCAAGCCTGATCGTGCCGGAAAAACCGGATGAACTGCGCAAGCTGATCACGTTGCAAACCTACCCGCGCGGCGAGCCCATCGCGTGGGAAGAAGGCGCGGTGATCACGTATAAAGTCGGCAAATTACTCGGCGTTGGCGCGGGCGACGAGCTGATCGTGGCCGACGCTGACAACGTCGCCCACAAGGTTACGGTTGCGGCGGTGACGGAGCAATACATCGGGCACTATATCTACCTGCCCGAGAAGGACTTTCTCGCGATGGACGGCGATGCGGAATGGAATGTAGTCGCAATGATGCTCCCGGATACGTCGGCCATGAAGCAAAGCGAGCTGGGTACGCGGCTCACCGCCACCAAAGGCGTGCTCGCGCAGGATTTCACATCGAGCAGGCGCGAATCCGTGACCGACATGTTCGGACAGCTCAATGTCATCGTGTTCGTTCTGATCGTCGCCGCGGGCGCGCTGGCGCTTGCCGTGTTGTTCAATTTGAACAACATTAACATTGCCGAGCGCATAAGAGAGCTCGCCACAACCAAGGTGCTCGGCTTTACGCAGCGCGAAGTGGCGGCCTATGTAATGCGCGAAAGCGTCATCCTCACCACGATCGGCATAGGGGTGGGGCTCGTGGCGGGCATTTTCCTACACAGGTTCGTAATGAGCACTGCCGAGATCGACATGGTGGTGTTCGGGCGGTCGATCGAACCTATGAGCTTCCTATATTCTATCCTGCTTACCATCGCGTTTACCGTGATCGTATCCATCGCCATGTTGCCCAAGCTCAGCAAAATCGACATGGTGGAATCGCTCAAGGGGGTAGAATAGCCCGGCGCTTATGTACGATCCATCCAACGTTGAACTTCGATCAACGCAGTGTTCACTATTGACATAATCTTGTGAAGGTTCTATGATGTACTTTATAAAATAACATTATATATTGTATGTATGGAGGTGCCGTCGATGGCTGTGGAACGCAGAGAGCGCATCCTTGCCATGATCAATTCCCGCGGCTTGGTTTCTTTGAAGGAGTTGGAGCACACATTTCCCGAGGTATCCTCAATGACGCTTCGGCGCGATTTGCAGTACTTAGATGACCGCGGCGAGGTCATCCGCGTGCGCAGGGGCGCGCGGGCGGTGCGCGCGCAGATCAGCGGAGAGCTCGAGCCGGTGTACACCATGCGCGCGGTAGAGAGCCAGGACGCGAAGGATACGGTCGCCTCTGCTGCGCTTCCCCTCATCGAAACAGGCCTTACCATGTATATCGATGCGGGAACCACCTGCATGAGGCTGGTCAGAAAGATGCCGGATGTGAAATATTCGGTCGTTACCCATGCGCTCAACATTGCGCTGGAGGTTTCCAAGTATCAGTTTCCCAACGTGTTTGTGTTGGGCGGGCGGGTGCTCAAGGGATCTTTGGCCAACGTTGGCTTTCCCACGCTCTCCATGCTTGAGCAGTTTAACCTCGATCTTGCGTTTATCTGCACCGCCGGTTACGTAGCCGGCGGCGGCTTTACGCTGGGAAACCCCGAGGAAGGGGAGCTTAAGCGCTCCATCCTGCGCAAGGCGCGGCGCAAGGTGCTGCTGATGGATCAATCCAAAGTCGGCAGGAGCTTCGCGCTTACCTTTGCCAAGCTGAGCGATTTTGATATGATCATCACCGACGGGCCGATCAGGAGCGATGCCGCGCAGCAGATGGTCGATGAGGCCACCGAACTGGGCATCGAAGTGATCATCGCGGAAAAGGAGAAAAAAGCATGAAGACGAAGGCTGTACGCTTATATGGCAAGCGCGACTTGCGGCTGGAAGAATTCGAACTGCCCAACATCGGCGAGGATGAGATTCTCGCGCGCATCGTGTCCGACAGCATCTGTATGTCCTCTTACAAGGCGGCCGAGCAGGGCGAAAAGCACAAGCGCGTGCCGGACGACGTCGCGACGAACCCGATCATCATCGGGCACGAGTTCTGCGGCGTGATCGAGCAGGTAGGGGCCAAGTGGGGCGGACAGTTCCGCCAGGGCGAGCGCTTCGCCATCCAGCCCAACCTGAACTATCAGGGCACCCTTGCCTCGCCCGGCTATTCGTTTCCCTACATCGGCGGCGCGGCCACCTATATCGTGATTCCTCACCAGGTGATGGAGCTGGGGTGCCTTCTGTCCTTTGCCGGCGAGGCGTTCTTTCACGGCTCTCTGGCGGAGCCGATGAGCTGCATCGTGGGCGCGTACCACGCACAGTACCATACGAAAGCGGGCTCGTACGTGCACGAAATGGGCATCGTGCCCGGCGGGAAGATGGCGCTACTGGCGGGGGCTGGGCCCATGGGCCTGGGCGCGATCGACTACGCGCTCAACGGGCCGATCCGCCCTTCGATGCTGGTGGTGACGGATATCGACGACGACCGCCTCGCGCGCGCCGCGCTCGTACACCAGCCCGAGGCCGCCAGGGCAAAAGGCATTACGCTGATGTACCTGAATACGAAAAATGCCAAAGATCCGGTCGAAACGCTGCGCAGCGTTTCCGGCGGTACGGGCTTTGACGACGTATACGTATACGCGCCCGTCAGGCAGGTAGTCGAGCAGGGCGACGCGATTCTCGGGCGGGACGGCTGCCTTAACTTCTTCGCGGGGCCGACGGACACCGGTTTTTCCGCGATGTTCAACTTTTACGACGTGCACTACGCCTCCCACCATATCGTGGGCACGAGCGGCGGCAATACCGACGATTTAATCGAATCGCTCCGTCTGATGGAGGAGGGGAAGATCAACCCCGCCGCGATGGTCACCCACGTGGGCGGCCTGGATGCCGTGGCCGACACGACGCTGCGCCTGCCCAAGATTCCGGGCGGCAAGAAGCTCGTCTACACCCATGTGAAGATGCCGCTCACCGCGATTGACGACATGGCCGACAGCCGCGACCCGCTGCTTCGGGAGCTTGGCGCGATCGTGCGCGCGAGCGGCGGCCTGTGGTGCACCGAGGCGGAAAACCATCTGCTGAAAAACGCCAAGGCGATATAAACATGCCAAGGCCCAGGGGACGCCGTCTCTTGGGCCTTGAGCTTTGCCTTTCTATCGCAACTGAAAGGAAGGATTCGCATGCCATTGTTAAAGCTGCGCGAAATGTCCAACCGCTACGGTTCGGATGCGCGCTATGTGCTCGCAGGGGGCGGCAATACGTCGCTCAAGGACGAGGGCACGCTGTATGTGAAAGGATCGGGCGTCGCGCTGGGCAGCATCCGCGAGGATCAGTTTGTCAGGCTCGACCGCGATAAGTTGGAGGCGATTTGGGACGCCGTCTATCCCGAGGATTTCGACGCGCGCGAAGCCGCGGCGCTTGGGGATCTGATGGCTGCCCGCCTTCCCGGCGAGACGGGCAGGCCCTCGGTGGAGACGCTTTTGCACGACATTTTGCCGTTTCGCTATGTATGCCACCTGCACCCCGCCGCGGTCAACGCTTTGACCTGCGCCAAGAGCGGCAAGGAGGACGCCGCCTATCTTTTCCCCGATGCGCTGTGGGTGGATGCGATCATGCCCGGCTATGTGCTCGCCGCCGCGATGAAGACCCAGCTGGAGGCAGCCGGCAAACAGGGCAAGATGCCCGATACGATCTTCATCGAAAACCACGGAGTGTTCATCGGCGGAGATACGATTCAAGAGATCGATGAGCGCTATGCCGCCGTGATGGGCGAGCTGTGTCGCAGGGAGGAAGAGGAAGAGCTTACCTTCGCAGATCCGCTTAATAAGGCCGCCGCGGAAATTGCCCCGGCACTGCGCATGCTTTTGTGGGAGAACGGTGCAAGCTATGTAAGATTTGCGCCGCTTGCGTTTGCGTCGGCGGACGCGCTCGGCAAAGGGCTGATCCTTACGCTGTCGCCCGATCATATGGTCTATTGCGGCCGCGAGCCCTTGTTCGTGCCGGGCGGGGATGCCGGGGAGGTATCCGCCGCGCTGCCCGCGCTGATTGCCGAATATAGGGCGAAATGGTCGGCCTTGCCGCGCGTGATCGCCGTGGGTGGGCTGGGGCTGTTTGCCTCCGGCGAGACGGTCGCCGCGTGCGACGCCGCGCACGACCTGATGCTGGACGCCGCAAAGGTGTGCCGCGGAGCGAGCAAATTCGGAGGACCTAAATCCATGCCCGCCCACTTGGTAGAGGCGATCGGCGGCTGGGAGGTCGAGCGCTACCGTAAGGCTAAGGTGACGGCGGGGGCCTTGAAACGCGCCGCCGGCAAGATCGCCCTGGTAACCGGCGCGGCGCAGGGCTTTGGGCTGGGCATCGCGCAGGGGCTTGCGGCCGAGGGGGCGGTAATCGCCGTTGCGGATATCAACGAACCCGGCGCGCGCAAGGCCGCCGCGGCGGTAGACGAGGCGTACGGCACAGGCGCGGGCCTTGCGCTGCCCTGCGATGTCGCCGATGAGGCGTCCGTCGAGCTCGCCGTCCGCACATGCGTATTGCGCTATGGCGGGCTGGATATTTTGATCGCCAACGCGGGCATTGTGCGCGCGGGCGCGCTGGATGAACTGCCGCTCGCGGATTTTGAATTGAGCGCGAAGGTCAACTATACGGCGTTTTTCCTGTGCGCGAGGTACGCGGCGCGAGCGATGAAGATACAGTGCGCCGCAAGGCCGGGCTATGGCGGCGACATCATCCAGGTGAACTCCAAATCCGGCCTGTCCGGCTCCAATAAGAATTTCGCCTATGCCGGCGCCAAGTTCGGGGGCATCGGCCTGGTGCAGAGTTTCGCGCTGGAGCTCGCCCCGCTTGGCATCAAGGTAAACGCCGTGTGTCCCGGCAATTTTCTGGATGGGCCGATGTGGTCGGACCCGGAAAACGGGCTGTTTGTGCAGTATCTCAACGCGGGCAAGGTGCCCGGCGCGAGGACGGTTCAAGATGTGCGCGCGTTTTACGAGAGCAAGGTGCCCCTGGGCAGGGGTTGCCGGGTGATCGACGTCGTTAGGGCCATCTTGTACATTGCCGAGCAGGAATACGAAACGGGGCAGGCGCTACCGGTGACCGGCGGGCAGGAGATGCTCAGATAAAAAAGAGGGAAGCAAACAGGCGGAGGTTGATTCTATGGCCGTGGCCGTTTTGATGCCCAAACAGGGCATTACCGTGGAAAGCTGCGTGATCACCGCGTGGCATAAGAAGATCGGAGACGAGATCAAGACAGGCGATCCTTTGTTTACGTATGAAACCGATAAATCCTCGTTCGACGTGGAGGCGGAGGCATCGGGCACGCTGCTGGCGGTGTTCTATCCCGACGGTGAGGACATTCCGGTGCTCAGCGCGGTGGCGGCGATCGGGGCTGCGGGGGAGGATGTTTCCTCGCTCGCGCCGGGTGCGGCGACACTCGCCGAGACGCCGAAGATCGCTCAGCCCGAACCTGCCAAGATCGTCATACCCGGAAGCGCCGCCGCGCCGCCGAGCGGTAAGCAGGCGATTTCGCCGCGCGCCCGCGCGGTTGCGGGTCAGCTTGGGGTCGATGCTTCCGTCGCTGCGGGCACCGGCCCGTACGGCCGGGTGATCGAGCGGGACGTCCGCGCGCTGTTCGCGCAGCCGGGCATCCCAGCGCTTTCAATTGCGCAAACGCCGGATACATCGGCAGTGCCCGCCGCGCAGCCTAAAGGCGGCGTTCGCGAGGAGAGGCTTTCGCCTGTGCGCCGCGCGATCGCCCGCAGCATGACGGCCTCGCTCACGTCCATGGCGCAGCTGACGCTGCACTCCTCCTTTGATGCCACTGCGATTCTCGCGCAGCGCGCGGTTTTTAAGGCATCGGAGGATCCGCAGATCGCCGGGATCACGCTGACGGACATGGTACACTTTGCGGTGGCCAAGGCGCTCGCACGCCCGGAGCACGCGCACCTGAACGCCCATTTGGAGGGCGAGACGATGCGCTATTTTTCGGATGTACACCTTGCGTTTGCGGTGGACACGCCGCGCGGCCTGCTGGTTCCCGTGATTTTCGGTGCGGAGTGCCTGACGCTTCGGCAGCTTTCGCTCGAGGCCAAGCGGCTTGCAAAGCTGTGCCAAGCAGGGAGTGTCCCACCGGATTTGCTCGCCGGGGGCACGTTTACCGTCAGCAACTTGGGGGGGCTGGGCATCGAGCACTTTACCCCTGTGATCAATCCGCCGCAGACCGGCATCATGGGCCTCGACAACATCTTGCACAGACCAAAGTCGCTTAGTGGCGAGCTGTACCCGGCGATGGGGCTGTGCATTACCTTCGATCACCGCGCGCTCGACGGCGCCGATGCGGCGCGCTTCTTGCGCACGGTCGGCCAATCGCTCGAGCGGTTTACCGCCCTGATGGCGGGATAGGGGGCGCGGATGAACACATACGACTTGATCGTACTGGGCGGAGGCCCCGCGGGCTATTGCGCGGCGGAACGCGCGGGGGCCATGGGGCGCTCCGTATTGCTGATCGAAAAAAATGCGCTGGGTGGCGTATGCCTAAACGAAGGCTGCATTCCCTCCAAAACGTTGCTCAACAGCGCGAAGATGCTGCATTATGCCAAGGATGGCGCGGCATATGGCGTTTCGTCGGACAATGCGAAGGCGGACCTTGCGGCCATTGTCGCGCGTAAGGATGCGATCGTCAAAAAGCTGGTGTCCGGCGTGGCCGCCAAGATGCGCAAACATGGCATCAAGGTGGTATCCGCCGAAGGGCTGATCATTGGAAAAGACGCATTGGGCTTTGCGGTGCGCGCGAGCGATGCGGAGTATCGCGGCGCAAAGCTCTTGATCGCCACCGGGTCGGCGCCGTCGGTACCCCCGATTCCCGGCGCGCGGGAAGGGGTTGCATCCGGCGACATCTGGCTCAGCCGCGACGCGCTCGATGCTGTGAACATCCCTTCCAGGCTGTGCGTGATCGGCGGGGGCGTCATAGGGCTTGAGATGGCGGGCTATTTTGCCGGGATGGGCAGCAGCGTCACCGTGTTGGAGATGCTTAATCAGGTCGGCGGGCCGATCGATCCTTCGCTCTCCGACGCGCTGATTAAGAGCTACCCGGCGATCGACTTTAGGCTTGGCTGCAAGGTGACGGGCATAGCGCCGCGCCTCGTATCGTACGAGAGTGGCGGCGTCGCGCAGTCCATAGAAACCGACCGGGTTCTTCTTTGCATCGGCCGCAGGCCGTATAGCGAGGGGCTGGGGCTGGAGAATGTGCATGTCGCCGCCGAGCGCGGTGCAATTCTTACCGATGCTTCCGGACGCACGAGCGCGCCGGAGGTCTACGCGGCGGGCGACGTCAACGGCCGCTCCATGCTCGCGCACACCGCGTACCGCGAGGCGGAATGCGCGGTGGCCACGATGTTTTCCGCGCCGCAGGTAGTGGATTATGACGCAATTCCTTCCGTAATCTACACCTCGCCCGAGGTCGCCTGCGTGGGGCTCACCGCCGATCAGGCCGCGCAGCGCGGCTATACGCCCCAAGCGGTTACTTTGCCCATGGCCTATGCCGGGCGCTACCTTGCCGAAACGGCGGGCGGAGAAGGCTTTCTTACCATGGTGGCGGATAAGAAAAGCCGCCGCGTGCTCGGCGTGCATATGATCGGCCCTTACGCCTCCGAAATCATCTTCGGCGCGGGGTTCATGGTATCCACCCGCATGCCGGTCGAGGCGCTGCGCCAGCTCGTGTTTCCGCATCCTACTGTTTCCGAGATCCTGCGCGAAGCGCTGTTTGAACTATAATTAAGAAACAGCGGCGGGGGAGAGTTCCGAGTCCTTGCCGCCGACGATAAGGAGAGTGGTTTTTATGCCAAAGTCGCAGTTTATCGACCCCAAGGTGGCGAGAGAAAGCGGCTGGATTCGATTTCAAGATATCCCCGTAAATCAATATCAAGGCGATGTGGCCTCGGAAAAGGGCAATTATGGCAAGGCGCAGCTTTTGCGGATGTTCCACGATATGGCGGTCATCCGCGAGTTTGAAACCATGCTTTCGCTGGTGAAGGTGAAGGGGCAGTATGCGGGCAAGGAGTTTACCTATCCGGGGCCGGCTCATCTCTCTACCGGTCAGGAAGCGACCGCGGTCGGCCAAAGCTATCTGCTGACGATGGACGACCTGATCTTCGGCTCGCACCGTAGCCACGGCGAAGTGCTCGCCAAGGGGCTGTCCGCCATCGAGCTGCTCAGCGAGGCGGAGCTTACGGCCATCATGCGCGGCTTTCAGGACGGCGCGCTGCTCAGGCTTATAGACGGCGCGTCCGACGTGCGCGAATGTGCGCGACAGTTTTTGCTGCTGGGCGCGATGGCGGAGATCTTCGCCCGGGATTGTGGTTTTACCCGCGGCATGGGCGGCTCAATGCACATGTTCTTCCTGCCGTTTGGCGTGTATCCGAACAATGCGATCGTCGGCGGCAGCGCGCCGGTTGCCACGGGCGCGGCGCTATTTAAAAAAGTAAACAGCAAAGCCGGCATCGTGGTGGCGAACGCGGGCGACGGCTCGCTGGGCTGCGGCCCGGTATGGGAAAGCCTAAATTTTGCCGCGATGGATCAGTACAATAAGCTTTGGGATGACGCGCATAAGGGCGGCTTGCCGATCCTTTACTTCTTTAACAACAATTCGTACGGCATGGGCGGGCAGACGCGCGGCGAAACCATGGCCTACGATATGCTGGCCCGTGTAGGCGCGGGCATCAGCCCAACCCAGCTTCACGCCGAGCGGATAGACGGCTACAATCCGCTGGCGGTAATCGACGCGATGCGCCGCGTGCGCGCGCTGCTCGTAGAAAAGAAGGGCCCGGCGCTGCTGGATGTGGTGACGTACCGCTATGCGGGCCATTCCACGTCGGACGCCTCGAGCTATCGCAGCAAAGAAGAGATGGACGCGTGGATGGCCGCCGACCCGATTGACGGGTTCCGCGCGCAACTCGTTGCGGCGGGCATTGCGGCGGACGGCGAATTGCAAAGCATTCTCGATGCGGTGCGCATGCGCAACGAGGCGCTGTTCCTGCTCGCGTCGGACGAGGCGAAGTGTCCGTACCCCGATTTTGACGCCCAGCCGGATTTCCTTGAAAAGTTGATGTTCTCCGGGCAAAAAATGCCCTCGATGAGCGCCGGGCCGGCGAGCGATCTTGTGGTCGAGCCCGCCGAAAACCCGCGCGCTAAGCAAATTGCCGGGCGCGAGCGCTTCGCGCTGGATGAAAACGGCAAGCCATTCCCCAAATCCAAGCAGTATACCCTGCGCGACGGGCTGTTCGAGGCGATTTACGAAGCGTACCAAAGGGATGCCACCCTCGTATCTTACGGCGAGGATGTGCGCGACTGGGGTGGAGCCTTCGCGGTGTACAAGGGCCTGACCGAGGCCGTGCCATACCACAGGCTGTTCAATTCTCCCATCAGTGAGGCGGCCATCGTAGGCAGCGGGGTCGGCTACGGCATGGCGGGCGGCCGCGCGATCGTAGAGCTGATGTACTGCGATTTCATGGGCCGCGCGGGCGACGAGATTTTTAACCAATTGGCCAAGTGGCAGGCGATGTCCGGCGGCATCTTAAAGATGCCGGTGGTATTGCGCGTGTCGGTCGGCGCAAAGTATGCCGCGCAGCACTCGCAGGATTGGTCGGCGCTGGTAGCTCACATGCCGGGGCTTCAGGTGGTATTTCCCGCCACCCCGTACGATGCCAAGGGCCTGATGAACAGCGCGCTTACCGGCACCGACCCGGTTGTGTTCCTCGAAAGCCAGCGCATATACGACGTGGGCGAGCAGTTCCACAAGGGCGGAGTGCCCGAAGGTTATTACGAAATTCCGCTGGGGCAGAGCGATGTCAAGCGCGCGGGCACGGATATCACGATCTTGTCCATCGGCGCTACGCTCTACCGCGCGTTGGAAGCCGCCGAAATGCTTGAGAAGCAATATGGGCTTTCCGCCGAAGTGATCGACGCGCGCTCCATCGTGCCGTTCGACTATGCGCAGGTGCTAGAGTCCGTGAAAAAGACCGGCAAGCTGGTGCTGACTTCCGATGCATGCGCGCGCGGCTCCATCCTTTCGGATATGGCCCGCACGATCACCGAAATGGCTTTTGACGACCTGGATGCCCCGCCGGTGGTGGTGGGCGCGCGCAACTGGATCACCCCGCCGTTCGAATTCGACCGCTGGTTTTTTCCGCAGCCGCATTGGATCTTGGACGCGATCCACGAAAAGATCCTTCCGCTGCCCGGGCATCAGCCCAAGGAAAGCTTTACCGCGGTCGAGCAGATGCGGCGCAGCCGCCAGGGGGTATAATGCTGGTCTTCCGGCAGGAACTTACCCACGACCCGGCGCTGAACCTCGCGATCGAAGAGCGGCTCCTTAACACGGCATCCGAGGATGTGTTCATGCTGTGGCGCGACGATCCGTGCGTGGTGGTAGGCCGCGGGCAGAACGCCCGCGCCCAGGTCGATCAGGCCTATGCAAATGCCCATAACATCGCCGTCGTGCGCCGCCTGTCGGGCGGAGGGGCCGTGTATCACGACGCGGGCAACGTATGCTTTACGTGCATTGCGCTCGATCCCCAGGGGCGCGCGGGAGACCACGCCGCCTTTACCGAGCCGGTTATCCGGGCGCTTATGCGCATGGGCGTTCCGGCGGAGCGCGAGGGCCGCAACGATATTTCGGTCGCGGGCAAAAAGATATCCGGCAGCGCGCAGTATACGTGGGAAGGCCGGTTGTGCCACCACGGAACGCTGCTGTTTGAAACGGATGTTATGGCATTGAATGCCGTGCTCAGGCCGGATGCTGCCAAGTTGCGTGGAAAGGGAATCGCCTCGGTTTCCGCACGGGTGGGTAACCTGAAGGAGTGGCTGCCGGATATGGCCGTGGATCGATTCGCCGATGCGCTCATCGCCGACATGCTCGTCAACCTAGAGGGCGCCGTGCCCTACGGACCCGACTCCGCGCTGCTCAGGGACGCGCAGGCTCTCGCGGATGCGCGCTATCGCGATCCTTTGTGGACGTGGGGCGAGGAGCGGACGTACGACATTCGCAAGGCGGGGCGGTTTCCCGGCGGCGGCGTAGAATTTTTGCTGTGCGTCCGAGAAGGCGTGATCGAAAGCGCCGCCATCTTTGGAGATTTCCTGGCCTTTGGCGATGTTTCTCCGCTCGCCGACGCATTGCGCGGGGCTGCGCTCAGCGCCCCAGGCGTGCACGCGGCGCTTGCGCCGGTATACCCCTTGCATCCGCTCGGCGGAATTGCGCTGGAGGAGCTATTGACGCTGTTTTAAGGATATGGCCTACGAATGCGCCCCGGATAAATGATGTACGTGGAGGGTGCGCGATGAGCCTTCGTCCTTTGCCCGATGCCGACCAAGCCCGCCTATTCGAGGTGCTCGTGCGCCGGTTCGGCGTCGCCCCTGCGCACGTTGCACAGGTACAGGGCGGCTGGTCGGCCAAGGCCTTTCGCGTGGATACGGGCGATAAGCGTTATTTTCTGAAGGAATACGACCGGACGCAGCGATCGGTGCTGCCGTGGATCGACAGGATCGACAGCTACATCTACGTGCAGGGCTATCTGGCGAAGACGCCCCGGCTGCGTGGGCGGATGGTTGCGCCGGTGTGCGCGCCGCAGGGCGAATATAAAATCCAAGAGGGCGACAGGGTCTATCTATTGTTCGATTACGAAGAGGGCGCAACCGTCGGCTTTGGCAAGCTCAACGCCCTGCAAATGCGCGAGCTGGCGCAGATCCTTGCCGAACTGCATGAATTTGGCGAGGAGATCCCCTGCGATATGTCCGGGCTGGCTGAAGATATTTCGCTGTGGTTTTGCGACGAGCTGCGTGCTTTTTTAAAGAGCGGCCATAAGGGCGGGCCCGGCGTCGCAATGCGGCGGCACGGGCAAATCTGGGAGGCGGCCGTAGACGAAACGCTTCGCCTTAAGAAGACGGTGCGGCTAAGCGCGCCCAAGCTTTGCCTTTGCCATACCGACGCGCACGGCAACAACGTGATGAAGGGCGAGCGCCTCGTGTTGGCCGATTGGGAAGGGCTGTGCGTCGCCCCGCCGGAGGCCGATCTTTTCATGTATGCGCGCGACCCGCTGCGGAGCGTTTTTTTCGGCGCATATTGCGACGCTCGTGCGGGTTTTGTACTCGATGCGGATATGCTCAGGTTCTATTTGCTCCGTCGCCAGGTGGAGGATGCGTGGGCCGACGTGCTGCGCCTTGTTAACGACCATCCGGATGAGGGGGAGACCCGCGAACTGTACCGCCAACTGCAGGCATGTGCGGAAAATGCGGAGGCGCTGCTAAGCGCAGCGCCCCCGGTTGACAAGATAAGGAGGCCAACCGATGCTGGATAAATCCGTCCCCTATGTGGGTATTGCGATGCGTAGGCCGGGAAACGCGCCCAAGTTTTACGCGGAACTTCCCCCGGGATATTCGATTGTATTATATCGGCCCGGAGATGAGCGGCATTGGGCGCGCATCGAGACGTCTGTGGAGGAATTTTCCGACGAGGACGCCGCGCTTGCGTTATTTGTCAAAGATTTTATGCCGCATCACCAGGAGCTTGCGCGCCGCTGCCTGTTTGCGGTGAACCCAAGCGGGCAAAAGGTGGGCACGCTCAACGCCTGGTATGGCGAGATGAACGGCGAAACCGTGGCTTGGCTGCATTGGGTGGCGGTCTGCCCTGAGGAACAGGGCAAGGGCCTTGCCAAGGCGCTCATCGCCCGGGGCCTTGCTTTGTTTGACGAGTTGCACCCCGGCAAAGATGCCTACCTGCACACGCAGACGTGGAGCCACGTGGCGATTCGCCTATACAGGCGCGCAGGCTTTGAAGTGATGCAGGGAGACACGCCGGAGGAAATGCAAAAGTTTGCGCGAGCGGCCTATATACTTACCTGCATCGAGCAGGGAAGCGGGCGCATGACCACGGAACAAAAGCTGAACCAACCCCAAGCCGAAGACCGGCTCGTGGCGGCGGAGGCCGCCGCCGGGGAGGTGTTCCCCCCAAAGTCCGAAGTCTACGTCAACAACCACATCCATACGATCTATTCGTTTTCGCCGTATTCACCCACGCTTGCTCTGTATCGCGCGCGGACGGCGGGGCTTGCGACGGCGGGCATCATGGATCACGATTCGGTCGCCGGGGCGCTGGAGTTTGCCAAGGCGGGCGAGCTTATGGGCATCGCAACCACCACCGGCCTTGAATGCCGCGTATCCATGGCAGGCACGCCGTTTGCGGATAGACGGCTTAATAACCCCGATCAACCGGGCAACGCCTATATGGCGATGCACGGCATTCCGCGCCAAAACCTCGATGCGGTAACCGAGTTTTTGCGGCCGGTGCGCGCCGCGAGAGACGCGCGCAATCGCCTGATGGTGGATCGCCTCAATGCAGCGCTTTCGCCCGCGGGGGTGTCGGTTCATTATGAAAAGGACGTGCGGCCGCTTTCCCAATGGGAAGATGGGGGCTCCGTCACCGAACGGCACCTGTGCTTTGCCGCCGCGCGCGCGCTGATCGCGCGCTACGGCGCGGGCGCGCCCTTGCTCGCCGCGCTTGCGGCCATAGGCGCAACGCCGAGTGAAAAGATCGCGGCCTATCTTTCCGATGCGGATAACGAATATATCGACTACGACCTGCTCGGGCTTCTCAAGAGCGACCTCGTCGGCGGCTTTTATGTTCCCGCCACCGAGGAGTGCCCGCCGGTTCGCGATTTTCCCGCGCTGTGCCACCGTGTCGGCGCGATCGCCGCATACCCGTATTTGGGAGATGTCGGCGAATCCGTAACGGGCGATAAAAAGGCGCAGACGTTCGAAGACGGCTATCTTGACGAGCTGTTTGCGCATCTGAAGGATTGGGGCTTTGATGCCGTTACCTACATGCCCTCCCGCAACACCGACGCGCAGCTTAGCCGCGTGCAGGCGCTGTGCGCCCGTCACGGTTTTTTTGAAATCAGCGGCGAGGATATCAATTCGCCCCGCCAATCCTTTATCTGCTCAGCGCTTGCCAGGCCGGATTTTGCGCACCTGCGCACGGCGACTTGGGCGCTCATTGGGCACGAGCGCGAAGCCTCCAAGGATATCGCCCTGGGCATGTTCTCCAAGGAGACGATCGCAAAATACCCCGCGTTGGGCGACAGGATCGACCATTTTGCGAGTGTTGGGGCGGACGGAACATAGAGCGTTATGCGCCTTTTGACGCGCGCGGCACGCCGCCCGCCTTGTTCCTATGCGCCCTCCGGCTCATACGTTAGAGCAAAGATGTTTTTTTCGATGATGTATGCGTCGCTTGCGTCGTCGCAGCGCACGGCGATATAGTCGCCCGGTTTGCCGAGCATATATCCCTCGACATACCATTGGGTAAACACCTTGGTGTACCTCTCCACCGGCCTGGCGTAGATCGACGTCTCAAAAAGCGGCTTGCAAGGCCGGATGTAGGGAAGCAGATCCACCGGCCGCTCGTACAGCTTGTCGCGCACGGTCGGCGGATAGAACGCCTCTTGGGTAAAGCGCGGATCGAACGCAAACGTCCCCTCCAGACAGGCATAGCTCTTTTCAAAGCGCTCTCGTTTGATGGGATAGGTTTCGCCCTGTATACCCACCATCAGATATGTATCCGGCGATGCGGTGAACGCCGCGTCGCCCTCCAGGGTGCGGACGTAGACGTCCGTACCCTTTTCATAGATGTCCTCGAGCCTGACGAAGCCCACCGTCAGCGGTTTTTTGCGGTAGCGGCGCATGGAGCGCAGGTCGAGGAAATGCTCGCCCGCCACCACCTTATCGTGCTCGGAAAAATAACCGGCGATCCGATCGCTAAGAAAGGCTTTGGCGTCGCTGATCTCCGGCGGCAGTTTGAGAAAACCCCCGGCTTTTTCCTTGTTGCCGCCGCCGCTGCCAACGCCCCGGGTTAAGTATGCCGCGAGTTCGTTGGCCATCACGTCGTATGTATTCGAGCGCAGCGACAGCTTCACCCCGCCGCCTATGCGGCAAAAACCCACGCAGGTCTCCACGTTTTCCACCTGCATCGTCAAATCGCTGATAAAGCCCAGGATGTTCGGATCGCATGGCTCCGCCTCGATCAGCATGTTTTTTTGATCGCTGTGATAGGCTGCCTCGCCCAGCGCCTTGCCGGCGACGAGCAGTTCTTCGCGCGTCAAATTGATGCTCTTGAGCTTTTTAATAAAGCGCGCATCAAAGGAGAGGCTTTCGAGCATATCCCTATCTCTGGGATGGCTGATCTCCTGAAAGTTATTCGTATCGGTAAAAAGGCCGTAATACAGAGCTGTGGACGCATCCTTGTCCGAAGGAAGGTCGTACCCCGCCTCGAGCAGCATCTTCCATACCACGGTGGAGCAACTGCCCAGGTACGGCTCGATGGCGCAGTACGCAAATCCCTCGTTTTCCTGTATATGGTGATCGATCACCGCCACGTCATCGCTTTTTATTGTGCTTACGTTCCCCGCGCCGTGCTGGCAGTCTACCGTGATCAGCAGCGCCCGCCCATCGTCCGGCGCGAGCGCGTCGATGCCGGCGGGCTTGTTGCCGACGTATTCCAGCGGGATGCATAGCCCTCGCACAAACTCCACGAGGTTCGGCTTGCTGATCTGGCGAAAGCCCGCGTACACGATGCGCGCCGCGACATGTAGCTTTTGAAAGTAGCGCCAAAGCGCGAACGCGCACGCGATCGCATCCGCATCCGGATTGTCGTGGCATTGCAGCACAACCGTTTTGTAGTGCGAAAGGTCTTTCAGCGAGAACATGGCCCCGCCTCCCAGCGTAGATCTTGCATGTTTTGATTATAGTGGCGCGGCGGGGGATGTCAATCGTTTGGGCCGTCGGTCGGAGTTGTTGGAGATCTCCGTCTATACGACTAATAGAAAAGCGGCGAAGGGGATACCCCCTCGCCGCCTGTTGTAGCGATGGAATAAATCAGCGCGACCCGTAGGAACGAAGATAATCCTGGATCTTGTAGCGCTCCGCGATCTGCCTGATGAAACTCCCGATCCGCGACCAGGACCCTGCGGCGGTCGCCTGCGCGTCTACCGTCAAGACGGCTTTATGAGCGGTGAAATTGAGGTATTGCACGCGGAATGCAAAGCTCTGTTGCGACTGTGTCTGCGAGAATTTATCGAAGGTGAGGTAGGCCCAATCGCCCTCGATTTTTAGCTCCTTTGCCTTGAAGGGTTCCCACTGGTTGTGCCCGTTCTCCTTGGTGACGGTAAAGTCGTCGAGCTTCATGTCGAAGAGCTTGGCCTGATCGTTGAGGCGCATTTTGAAGCGGCCGTTCTCCGCCTCGACATACCAAACCGGGTCGGTCGCCTGAGTGGCGTCGATGGCCGGGATGGTGCAGGATGCTTCCTTGCTCCAATCGCCTGTGGCGACGCGCACGGTTAGTTCTTGCGCCTGGGCCTTGCGCGGGAAAGCATCGGCGGTATAGGCGACGTTTTTCTTATCGATGGAGAATTCATTATATGCAAGAGGCGCAAACGCGCTTCCGTCGAGGCTGTAGGTCACTGTGAAGGCGGATTGTGTAAGGCCCTTGGCCCTGTTGTCGTGCAGTTGAAAAGTAACTTTGCAAGCCCGTTCGCTATTTGTGACCTTCAGGTTTTTAATCTCTTTAATTGCGTCTTTTCCACCTTGCGACGGAGCAGCATGCGCCGGAACGGCAAACATGCATAACGCAAGTGACAACATGACCGCACACGCGATGATGGCGCGCAGGCCAGTGCCGCCTGTCTTGTTGGTAAACATGGTTATTCCTCCCTTCGTCTAGGTAGTGCCGGTTACTGGAAAATGCTTAAGTCATTCCCATAATAATAATGTGAAAAAGTATAGGCTTGTTGCCGATTTACCAATATATGGAATACCTAAACAATAAAGACGACATGTAATGCGATAGAGAAGCCGCAGCATCAGGACGTTTTCGGCGCCACAGCTCTTGGCATGGATGCGGTAATTCACTGCCCTGTCATGATTCGCGCCGGTTTTCTTCACGCTGCTTCCTCCACTGCCCGGGCGACATGCCCTCAAGCTTTTTAAACAGGCGGATGAAGGAATGGTTGCTAATGTACCCAACTTGCATGCCTACCTGCGCAACCGACATATCGGTATTCTTGAGCGCTTGCTTTGCCCTTTCGATACGGATCTGCGTCAAATACTCCTGAAAATTGATTCCCGCATACTCCTTGATGATCCTGCTTGCGTAGGATTCGGAAACGTTCATGTAACCGCCGATTTTAGTGAGGGAAAGATCGCTGTCGGCAAAGTGCTCGTTGATATAGGTGACCATCTGTGCGCCTAGGTTGGAAAGGCTGCGGCGGTTTCTTCGAAGGCTGATCTGGCGGCTGATGAACAAAAACAACTCCTTCGTTATGGCGATCAGCTCCTCCCAATCCGCGGAGGATTCAAGGATGGAAAACAAATCCTTCTCGTAGAGAATTTCGGATTTGACGCCCATATCCAAACCTACGCGAATGCCTTTGGAAATCATCTCAAGAACCGCCATATGAAACACAGGGAGCCTGAGTTTTTGAGTCGAGAGGGCTATGTAATAGCTTTCGATCGCCTGTAGGAATTCCGATGAGGTATCCCCTTGCCTAAGAAGATGTAAAATATTGTCCGCCTGGGTGCCGGAGCCCGGTTCGGCGGCGTAGTCATTCCAAATATCCTCATATATGAGCACGCAGCGCTCAGGGCTGAACAGGCGGTATTTCATGGCCTCGGCCGCTGTTTTGTAGGATGCCGGAAGATTGATCGGCAGGGGATAGATCTTTCCGACCCCGACATATAGATCAAGCCCCTGCTTTTCGCTTTCCATTGCGATTGAGCGACATAGATGCCTAAGCGCCAGCCTATTTTGCCCCTCATTGGAGTTTTCGAACAATACAATGGAAATGACCCCTTCTTCACGGCGGGCGAGCTCCGCACTGCGCATACTTGCTGGCAGTGACTTTTTGATCACCTTGGCAATCGCAAGGTCGGCCTCCTGGCTATGCTCTTGGTGCTTAAGCTTCACAATTATTGCGCAATAAGCATCGGCAAAAAGATCGAGCCCAAGCGCTTTGAGCTCGTGTAGGTGTCGGTCGTAATTTTTGATGCGCCCGGGCCAAAGAAGGTCGTCCATAAGCTTGTACAATGCCATGGGCTTGTAGTGGCTGATGACCCCTTCCATAGCCAGCGTTTGATCGATGATGCGGCCAAACGCACCTTCTAAATAATGGAATGATCCACTTTCATCGCTTCTGTCCTCGCCGATGCGCCTTTGGACGGCGGAGGCCAGTTCGCCCACTTTGCCGATTGTGTTTTTATTGGAGCGGAATATCAAGGCGATGGCTAGGGATGTGTATAGAAGAATTGCCGAAAGAAAGATGTTGCGAATCGTTTCCAGCAAAGAAAGCTCTTTATCCTTGGGCATTTCGAGCAAATACGACCAACCTGTGTACGACGAGCGCTGCAAAAAGTAGTGCTTGCCGTCGCTTGTCTTTACATCCTCGCCGGAAGCGCGCATGTCGCTTATCATGTCGGCAAGTTCCTTCCGACGGTTTTCGATTGCTCCCTTTGCGCCGAAGGTTTTCATCGTTTTATCGTCCGCCAGTATTGTGATGGTCGACTCGCTATGAAGCAGCAGGGTTTCTGCAAGCATCGCGCGCAGATCGCCCTCCCGTATCCATACAAGCACCATGCCCTTGGTTAGGTGACGGCTGTATACCGGATAATTCCTTGCGATCATAACTGCTTGTATCGTCGTTGGCGAGGAGTCGAGTTTTTGGATCGAAAGCTCCCGAAAGCCGAACGAAACGTAGTCCTTTGAAAGCTCGGGCAGCGGCATATTGAGCATGAGGTTTACATCGTCAAGGGCGTATACTCCATTTTCGGCAAGAGCTTGGCCGGTTTCTTTGTTGATTACGTAAATGGAATAGATAGGTGCGTATACGCTTTTGATGTTGACGATGGATTTTTGTAGGCTGCGGGTGGTATCAAATTTGCTTAGGGCAGAGGCGGCGGAGTAGTCGTTTTCCATGTAATTGATGATGGAGGGATTATCGATCAAAAGGGTGAGCATGGATTTATTGATGGTATCGAGGGTGTCGTCGATTCTTTCGATGTTCTGGTGCAACAACGCCTGATTGCTGCGCGTAAGCTCGCGTAGTTGATACACATTGCTGATCACAAAGCCCAGTATCATCGTGATGAGCATAAGTCCACATAAGATGAGGGAGGAATGAATGAGCTGTTTCTTTAGCCACGGATCCGTACGTTCACGCTTCACGTCGCTCCCTCCTTTGTACACATTCAGGGCGTTAACCTATTCGTTTACCCAATTATACGTTCCTGAATGGTTTTCAATCAAGAAATAGCACCTAAGTGTAAAAAATAGGCATGTGCGAAAGAAATGTTCATTTCATTTGTTTATCTTTGTGCAAAAACCGCTTTCTCAGAAAAGTTTGTACATTGTGAATCGGCAGGCCCCGGAGGTACACTGCAATTGCGATAAAAACTGTTAACCACACAGGAACTTTTATGGACACACATGATAGGGTAGGGAAGGTGAAGCGATGAACTCACATAAACAATGGCAGCCGGCGAGAAACGCCGCCCGCGTAAAAAGCGGTCTTCGGCTTTTCAGCTCAAACTGGCAGCTTTATATCATGCTCGTGCCCGTGATTGCTTACTATATAATCTTTCATTATTTGCCTTATACGGGCCTTGCGATGGCCTTTCAGGATTATAAGCTTGGGCTTGGCATTTGGGGCAGCCCTTTTGTGGGGCTTAAACACTTTCGGGTTATATTTCAATCGGCAGAGTTTATGAAGATCTTTCGAAACACGGTTTTTTTAAACCTTCTTAATTTGGTTTTATACTTTCCCGCGCCGATCATTCTGGCTATTTTTCTCAACGAGATACGCACAGTATGGTTTAAGCGAATCTCACAATCGCTGATGTACCTGCCCTACTTTTTTTCCTGGGTCGTGCTGGGCGGCATGGTGGTGGATATTCTTTCGCCCTCAACCGGCATCGTCAATAAACTTATCGGCGTCCTGAGTGGAGGCAACACCATTTTCTTTATGGCCTCAACCTTCTGGTGGCCCATCATCTTCGTCATCTCAACCATGTGGAAGGAGGTGGGCTGGGGCTCGATCATCTACCTAGCCGCCATCACCGGCATCAACCCAGAGCTTTACGAAGCGGCTAAGGTGGATGGCGCCAACCGCCTTAAGCAGATTTGGCACATTACTCTGCCGGGCATTTCCGGCACGATCATCATCATGCTGATTCTTCGAATGGGCAATGTGCTCAACATCGGCATGGAACAGATTCTCATGCTGGAAAACGCCGCCGTCAAGGAGATTTCGGATGTGATCTCCACCTATACCTATAGGATGGGCATTCAGCAGCTGCAGTATAGCCGCACCACGGCGATAGGCATTTTCCAATCCGCGATCAACATGGTTTTGCTGCTGGGAACCAACTGGTTTTCCAATAGAATTACCGGTAGCGGAATCTGGTAGAGGAGGAAAGAACATGAAAATGCGAATTGCGGATGCGGTATGGATCTGCTTTGTGTATCTGTTTGTAAGCTTTGTCGTGCTGCTGATGGTGCTGCCGTTTGTCAACATTGTGGCGCTCTCCTTTTCCGGCGAAACGGCGGTGCTTCAAGGAAGGGTTACCCTCTGGCCCATCGATTTTACTTTGAACACCTATACGCGGGTATTCAAAGAGTCCCAGATTTTATTGGCGCTGAAAAATACCGTGTGGCTCACCTTGGTGGGCTCCGCCATCAACATGGCGCTCACCATTTTGGCGGCCTATCCTCTTTCGAAGAAAAGGCTGAAAGGCAGAGGCATCGTGCTTGGGATGATCCTGTTTACGATGATCTTTAACGCCGGCATCATTCCCCACTATATCAACATCAAAAATCTCAAGCTGCTCGACAGCTTCTGGGCACTTTGGCTCGCGGGCGCTTTGTCTACCTACAACATGATCATCATGAAGACCTTTTTTCAATCCCTTCCCGATAGCCTGGAAGAATCCGCCCAAATCGACGGCGCCTCAAACTTTCGTATTCTGCTTCAGATCGTGCTGCCGCTGTCGTTGGCGTCCATCGCCACCATCGCCCTCTTCTATGCCGTCGGCTGGTGGAACTCGTATTTTAACAACATGCTCTATATCAACACCGCCAAGCTCACCACGCTGCAAATCCGCCTGCGCGAGCTTTTGAACCTGACCAACAACAACCTTTTTCAAAACACCGACGCGCAGGAGCAGGGCCGCATGGTAGAGGAATCCGTAAAGGCCGTATCCATCGTAATTGCCACGGTACCTATTTTGCTGGTATATCCGTTTTTGCAAAGGTATTTCGTGAAGGGCGTCATGATCGGTTCGATTAAGGGTTAGCTCGAAGGAGGCGACCCTTGCGATAAAAAAGGAGGAATCGGAAATGACCGGTAAACTGAAAACCTGTCTGGTCCTTTTCATGGCTGCGCTGCTTGGAATCGGCATGATCGGCTGCACACCTGCGAATGAAGCCCCTCCGGACAAATCGGCCTCCGAAGCCGCTCCGGCAACCGCTGCGCCGACCGCTTCTTCGGCGGTGCCGGGCGAAGTGCCGGCGGATGCCGACGATCCTTACGCGGGCGTGCCGCTGGAAATCTCCGTTGCGGTTCTGGACTTTGGCAACTTCCCCTCCGACCGCGGCACGTTGGAAGAGAACGACTTAACCCAGTGGATCAACGAGCAGTCTCCGGTGAAGGTAGATTTTATCGCCATCACCAGGGATGAAGCCATCACCAAATTCTCCACCATGATGGCGGCGGACGCCGCGCCCGATATCATCATGGAGTGGGACATTACCGCCTTTGAACAGTTCATCGTAAACGGCACTTTACAGCCTTTGGACGATGTGTTTGAGACATGGGGCGCGAACTTAAAGGCTACCATCCCCCAAGAGGTGCTTAAATGGGGTTATTACAACGGTAAGCTCTACGGGATTCCCAAGATTCGTTCGGAAACGAACGTGATCAACTGGATGAGCTGGATTCGCCAGGACTGGCTGGATAACCTGGGCCTTTCCATGCCCGCCACCATGGACGAGTTCTACGATGTGATGCATGCGTTCACCTTTGACGACCCCGACAAAAACGGCCAGGACGATACCTGGGGGTTTGGCGCGGGCTATGGCGTGACGTCAGGCCTTAACGAGGATTTCGGCGGCTGCGACCGCATCTCCAACCTCTTTGGCGCGCAGCGCTTCTTATGGCTGCCCGCGGAAGACGGCCTTTTGGACTACGTGGATGTGACGCCCAACCGCCTGGAGGCCGTTACGTTCTTAGAAAAGATCTACGACAACGGCCTTTGCAATCCGGAATTCTTTACACAGACCGCTCAGCAGGCCCAGACCGATTGGATCAACGGCAAGCTTGGCTATATTGGGGCCCAGGCGGGCACCGTGAACGCCACGATGCTTGAAGCGATGCTGGGGATCAACCCAAATGCGAACCCTGTGCCCTTAAAGACGCTTACCTCCCCGCTGGGGCAATACGGTTATTATAAAGAGCAGGCGTTTGACCTTATGATGATGGTGCCCACTAGCTGCAAAAACCCCAAGGCCGTGATCATGTACTTGGATTGGATGATCGCAGGCCCGTGGGAGCGCATTACCTTCGGCATCGAGGATCAGCACTACGTCAAGGTGGATGGGCGCATCATCTCCATTGCCGACACCGCAACCACTCAGCACGATCTGAGCCATGCGGCCATGTATGCGCTGGCCACGGGCTATAACAAGCAAATCAGCGACGTGGAGCTGGAACTTGACTATAACAAGGATACCTATTCCGATATCGAGAAGCGTGCAAAGCAGCTGAATATCGACGCGATGCGCGAGTCTCTGACCCAGCCGTTCAACTTCTACACCCCTACCAGCCAGTTGGGGCTCGAGATTGTGGGCGAAAAGCTGCCCTCGATGACTACCTTCTCGAAGGAGACCTGGGAAAGGTGCATCATCGATAGCTCGTTAAGCGCCCAGGATGCCTACGAACAAATCAAGAAGGAATGGGATGTGCTCGGCTACCAGGAGGTGCGTAAGGCCTTTAACGACCGCGCGAAGGAACTTGGGTATCTACAATAGATTGTACGAGCCTTGCGCGGATAGCCGGGCGAAGAACATCGAACAACCCGACCGCCGAAAGGAGGGGCAGACCATGCCCGTATTGACAAAGGCCTTTGAAAGAATTGTCTATTCCATAGGGGGGTATACCCTCGAGTTCTCGGATAAAAACGGCGAGTGGCTCTCCTTTTCCAAAGATGGCCATCGCATCCTGGATGGAAGCAACGGGCTTTCGCCCGTCACCATTACCGTAGGCGGCGTCGGCACCGTAAGCACGGGCCGCTATCACCTTTGGAACATTCGCGATACCGTGCCCGTTGGCCAAAGTCTGCGGTTGAAAGAGTACTACTTCGATGAAAAAGCGGCCTGCCTGCACCTGATCTTGGAAGGGGATCGGTGGAGGGCGGATCAGAAGTTCGCATACAACAAAGGCAAGAAGCGCCTGGAGCGCAGCATGAAACTTACATGGCAAGGCTGCGAAGAGACGCTGCTTCGCTGGGCCGAGATGCGCATGCCCACCGTTCGGAACGAGGAGGAGTGCACGCTGGAGCTGCCCGGGTATTCCGACGTGTTGCACGAAAAATGCGCAAACCTGCCCATTGGAGAGCTTACAACAGTGCCGGACGACATCGACAAGGACGGCGCGAACTGGCGGCCCGGCGTGCTTGCGGCGGTGTATGAAGATACCAACATGGTTTCCTGGCTCTACGGGGAGGATATGCCCGCCTTCTGGCGCATTTTCAAAGGCAGCCGCGGTACTTGGCTCGAGCAGAAGTGGTATTGCTGCGCCCGCATGCAGCCAGGCGATGCGATGGACGTTGGTACCCAGCTTATAAGCGCCGGGTTTGACAGTCTTGACGAAGGGCTTGCGCAGTTGCCGCCTTTCTGGGATGAAATGAACATCCGGCTCAAGCAGGCGACAAAGACGTGGGCGAAAAATGCATTCATCTATGAGGCTCACATCGGCCCCAAGTCCTTTAAAGAGCAAAAGGAGCCTTACTGCCCGTATCCGCAAATCGGAGATCTGATTGCGGACCTTGTGCGCATTCGCGATTTAGGCTTTACGGTGATCGAGCTGATGCCGCGCTTCGCCTTCCCGGGCTATATGGTGCACGACTATTTCGACATTTCCATTTGCTACGGCCCAGTGGAATCGATGAAAAAGCTGGTTTCGGCCGTCCATGCCCTCGGTATGAAGATTTTCCTCGATGTGATCATGCATGGCGTGGTGGATAAGGCCGTTCGCGAAAACGGCATCTATGCCCGGCATCCGCTTCTCGATCAGCATCCGGAATTTTTCTCATATGCGGAGGACGGGCGGGTGAACCGCACCTATACCTGGGCCTTTGATCATGCCAACGAAGACTTGCGCGCCTACATAAAAGAGGTATTTTGCTTCTACGTAACGGAGCTTGACGTGGATGGTTTCCGCGTGGATGCGCTCACTTGGAATTACTTTCCCAACTGGAAGAAGGGCCTTTCGTACCCCGCATACAAGGCGATCGACGGCTCTTTGGATATGTTCGCCGAAATCCGCGATGCCCTTTGGGATCTAAAGCCCGACATCGCCCTATACTCCGAATCTACCGGCCCGCTGATGGCGAGGTGTTACGATCTTTCCTACATCTACGATGAAATCTGGATGTATGAATGCCTCATGCGACCGGCTATCCCCGATATGCCACCCAAGATGCACCTAAACCGCTACGACGGCGGCACGAAGGTGGATGGGCGCGGGGCTGCGGAGTGGCTAGATCTGAGGCAGAAGGTGCTGCCGAAGGCGTGGATCAAAGTGCACCATGCGGATTCTCACGATTCTCACGAGTGGCGCGGCCTTGGGGTGTTTAGGCGCGAATACTTCGGCCTTGCGCAGTCAAGGGCATTGTTTGCCTATTGCTGCTTCGTGGATGGGGCGGTGATGAATTTTGTCGGCGGCGAGAAGGGCTCGGAGGAAGTGTATCAAGATCTGATGCAGACGCGCAAGCGATATCCGGCCTTGCTCGACGGGGATTGCGATTATACGGCCGTTGGGAGCGATTGCCGCAACCTGTTTGCGCCGTTGCGCCGCTTTGAAGGCCAAAGGATGATTCCCGTCATTAATTTCTCAAGCGATGCGGCCGACTCCAATCTTGATCTTTCGGGCATTGGCCTGAACCCTGAAAAGAAGTATTCGTTTAAGGAGCTATATTCCCGGAAAGAACTGGTCGGTGGAGCGGATACGAGGCTACCCGTTGAGCTTCCCGGATACGCATATGCCCTTTGGCTCATCGAGGAATCCCAGTGATCTGATAGGACCGTATTTTAGCATCTGGGCGAGGGAACCTACATCCTAACCCTGTCAAAACGCTGAGCTTTTTCCTCCTTTTCGGGTCATGGGCCGCACCGTATTGGCCCATGACCACTTTTGCAAGCGGAGGTTCTTATGAAATATACGACGCTCAACCATACCGATCTTACGGTATCCAGGCTGTGCCTTGGGTGCTGGTCATTCGAAAACGCGGGAACCTTTGGCGCCCAGGCCGATGAAGAGTCCGTCAAAACCATTCACAGAGCCCTGGAGCTGGGGGTGAATTTCTTAGACACTGCGGAAGGGTACAACCGAGGTTACTCCGAAAGCGTCGTGGGCAAGGCCTTGGAGGGACGAAGGCGGGGCGTAGTGCTGGCGACCAAAGTAAGCCCTCAAAACCTCGGCTTCGACAAGCTCATTTCGGCCTGCGAAGGAAGCCTTGTACGCCTTAAGACCGACTACATCGATTTTTATCAGATCCATTGGCCGAACCATGACGTACCGGTGGAAGAAAGCATAGTGGCCCTTGAAACTTTGAAGGCGCAAGGCAAAATACGCCACTACGGCGTTTCGAACTTTGGCCCTGCCGATATTCAGGACTTTGGCTATAAGACGAAGGATAAGGTTACCAACCAGGTTTGCTATAATCTCTTGTTTCGCTCTGTAGAGAAGGAGCTCTTGCCTGCCACTCTTGAAACCGGCATGCACATTTTGAGCTATTCCTCACTAGCCCAGGGCCTGCTCGCGGATATCTACCAAACGGCTAAGGATGTGACTCCGGGCAAGATTCGGGTGCACCATTTAGAGAATGAAAGCATGCAGGCCCTCACTTTTAAAACCCTTGCACGGCTTAGACAGCTTTCGAAAAAGTGGGGGATTTTGCTGCCGGATTTTGCGACGGCCTGGCTGCTGCAAAAGCCATTTATCGATGCCGTTTTGATCGGCGCGCAATCCCCAAAGATCGTAGAAATGAACGTGCGTTCCTTGGAAACTGCCTTTACAAAAGACATGGAAGAGGAGCTTATCCAAGCCACCGACGCACTGAAGGATGCCCTTCATGGGCAATGCGACATGTGGGAGGATAGGATTCGTTAAACCTCGTCGGGGCGCATTGCGCTTCATACCTCCTCCGCTTCCCACAAGACGCTGAGGCGTCTTGTGGGAGTGAGGAGAACGGAGAACGTGGGTTCCGTGCTTTCTTCGCCGTTACCAATCCATAAAACCGCTGTAGCGGTTTTATGGAAGAGGAGGAGCGGCGGAGTGAACGAGCTTTCACACCGCAGTGTGGAAGCGAGTGATACGCAGCCCGCGACGACGAGGCCCCTCCTCTTCCCAAAGAAACTGAGGTTTCTTTGGGATTAAGAAGAACGGAGAACGTAGGTTCCGTGCCTTCTTCATCGTTACTAATCCATAAACGCGCCACAGCGGCTTTATAGAAGTATAAACCTATGAACCGGATATGTGCGCGAGCACAAAATCCTGATAACGGCGGTAGACGGCGTAATCTACAAAAGCGCAGTGCCCCATGCCCGGAGCCTCGACATACTCGATATCGTGCCCCTCAGCCTTCATCCGGGCGACGAACACGTCGGAATGCGCGGCCTTATTTACCGCCTTGTCTTCCGTGCCGTGGATGATAAGATAGGGCACGCGCGGCATATCCGCCGCCTGCTCGACGGGGGAATTTTCGAAAAATGCTTCCCGCATGGTTTGACCGCTCATGCCATATGCGTAGAGAAACGTGCGCGGCAAATCCGTGCGCTCGGTCGAGTGAAACTTAGGATCGGCCACCGGGCAATTACACGCCACAGCGGCGGGCCTACGCTTGGAATAGCGAGCGTAGTTCAGCGCAGCATGCCCGCCCATGCTTCCCCCGCGAAGGATCAGCGGCACGGAATCGTCAAGGGCGAATTCCCGGTACGCCCTTGCGACGATTTCATCCACGAGCGAGCGCGCCCCACGATTCATCCACGACCATGGGCCGTAATACGGAAAGACGCACAGCGCGCCGCGCGCCGCGAGCTCCAATTCATCCGTATCCGGCGTCTTTTTCTCCGCCCCGTACCCAAGGCCGTGAAAGGACAGTACCACCGCCCGGATCGGGCCTTTTACATAGTTATCGCCTATGAATGCCACGTCGGTCAGCTTGTCAAACATGAACATCCCTCCGCCTTTTATGTTTCCCTACACCGCCAGCTGCTCCGTGCGGGAAATCACCTCATCTTGCACGTCGCGGCTCAACAGCGTGAAATACGCGCTGTAGCCCGCCACCCGCACCACGAGATCCGCATATTCTTCGGGGGCCGCTTGCGCATGCCTGAGCGTTTCGGCATCCACGACGTTGAGCTGCAGCTCTTGTCCGCCCAATTCCATAAACGTATCCACGAGGCGTTCCATGCACAGCAGGCCATTTTTCGCGCTTACGCTGCCCCGCGAAAACTTCACGTTACAGGTATTGCCCGCCGCCCAGTGCTCCACGCTGTTTAGCCGTGCGACGGATTTGAGCAGTGCCGTGGGGCCGTTGATGTCGCGGCCCTGGCACGCGCCTACGCCGTCTACGATCGGCTCGCCCCTACGCCGCCCGTCGGGCAGCGCGCCGGTATGGTAGCCGGAGGCGACGTGCCCGTTCACCGGCCAGATGCCGCAGGTATAGTGGCCTCCGCGGGGATCGGCGTGCAAGACGTCGAAATCCGCGTGCACCTTGCACAGGCGGTTCGCCATGTCGTCCGCTTCCTCCACGTCGTTGCCGAAGCGGAACTCCTGGTTTAAAAACACCTGGCGCATCGGTTCATAGCCCTGATAATCGGCGCGCAGTGCGCTAAGTACCTCGTCCATAGCATAGCGCTTCTGCTCGAATACGAGCTTCTTGAGCGCCATCATGCCGTCGGTGGCGTTGGAGGAGCCGAACACCGAGATGCCCGACAGGCTGTATTTCGTTCCGCCCTCCACCAAATCGGTTGCGCGTGCGATGCAATCATCAAGCAGGCAGGACATCAGCGGGCAGTGCCCCAACATCTTCTGCGCGCTGCCCGCAACTTCCGCGGCGGCGATGTTCACGGCGGACAGATATTTCGACTGTTTTTCGTACGCGGTAAACAGCTCTTCGAAATCGGCAAATTTCGATGCGTCGCCGGTATGAAGGCCGATCTGCTTGCCGCTGGTTTGCGACACGCCGTCAAACAGCGCCAGCTCCAGCGCTTTGGCCATGTTAAGATGCCCTCCGGCCGTCATGCCCTGCATCTTGCCGGGCACAGAAGCTTCGACGCAGCCTACGATGCCATAGCTAAGCGCATCCTCGGGCGCAATGCCGTTGTGCGTAAGCGCGTTTGTGATCACCTCGTCGTTGAACAGCGCAGGCATGCCCACGCCGGTGGCGATGGTTTGCATCACGTGGCGCCAAAACGCCGGGTCGGCGTTTCGATGCCAGCGCGCGGACAGCGCGGGCTGCGTAAAGCCCGTCATTATCGTCGCATCCAGGCATAGATGCGAAAATTCGTTGGAGGCGTCGTTGCCTTGGGTGTCCTGCCCGCCCAACGTCAGGTTCTGGAACGTGGTTTTCTTAACCCCTTCGTCGACGTTCTCCATAAACTTTATCCATGTAGACAGCACGAGCTCCAGCGCCTGTTCGCGATCGAGACGGCCCCTTTCCATGTCGTTTTTATAGAATGGGTACATGTATTGGTCGAACCTGCCTGCCGAGATCGACCAGCCCTTCTGCTCGATGTGCATCGCCATGTGCACAAACACGAACGATTGCAGCGCCTCGTGAAGTGTGCGCGCAGGGTATTCGGGCACGCGGCGGCAGATATCCGCGATGCTTACGAGCTCGGCCTTGCGCGGCTCGGGGGCGGTTTGCGCCTCTTTCTCGGCCAAATCCGCGTAGCGGTTGGCCCATGCGACGATGCCCTCGCACGAGAAGATGCAGCCGCGCAAAAAGTCGCGCTTGCGCGGGATATCCGCGTGTGCAAGCGCCGCCTCACACTCGCCTATGATCGCTCGGAAGCCCTTGGTAATCGCCTTTTCGTAATCCACGATTACGTGCCCAAAGCCGGTGGCCGTGCCGGTGACGTAGCAAGCGGCGCGCTCGGCATCCGTCAGGCGGATGGCCTCGGTATGCAAAAGCGCGCTCATATCGCCGATGGTTTGGCCGTGAAACGTTTCGTAGACTTCCTCAGGCCACGCTTCTTTCGGGCCGCCCAGCTCGTATTCGGGGTAGGCGCACCGCCAGCCCAGGCGCGAGCTGCGCGACCCCACGAGGAGCTCGCCCGGCCGAAGGTAGATTGGTACGTTGATAAGCACGTCGTGGATCGCCTTGCCGCGGCGCAGCGGCATGCTATCGCCTTCGCTCGCGCGGTAGGACGTGGCGATCGCCTTCGCGCGCTCGTAGCAGGTTTGGGTGGTTACGGCAAACAGCTCATCGCGTAGCGCGGCGATTCTTTTGGGCAATTGTGTCGGCATGGAACTCCTCCTTATAAAGCGTTGGAAGCCCGGGGCATATCGCTTCCTAATCTGCATCGACGTGCGCACAATACGATCGCAAGATCGTAGCGAGATTCTCCATGCGCCCGTCGGCGGGCGGCGCAAGCTTTTCAGCTCGGTAGGTTAAACCCAGGCTTTCGTATTTTCCGGCTCCCATGCGGTGAAAGCGAAGCAGCTCGACGTTCCGCTCGCCGGGCATCGCGGCGATGACATCGCCAATTGCCCGCATCGAGGCCTCGTCGTCGTTAAAGCCGGGGATGACCGGTACGCGGATTAACACGTTGGCCCCCGCCCTGCACAGGCGCTCAAGATTTTCTAAAACCCTCGCATTGTCCGTTCCGCAGCCCTGCGCATGCTTTGCGGCGTCCGCGGTCTTGATATCGTATAGAAATAGATCCGTATGCGGCAGCACTTCTTCGATAGATTCATAGGGCACCGCCCCCGAGGTATCCACCGCCGTGTGGATGCCCTGCTCCTTTGAGCTTTTTAGTGTTTGCGCGACGAACGCGCTCTGCAAAAGCGCCTCGCCGCCCGAAAACGTGACGCCCCCGCCGGAGCGATCGTAAAATGCTTTATCTTTCAGGATTTCGCGCACAATCTCGTCGCAATCCATCAGCTTGCCCGCGAGCGACAACGCCTTAGCGGGGCAAGCCGACGCACACGCGCCGCACCCCGTGCAGCGCGCTCTGTCCATGGCCGCGACATTCCGCATCGCCCCGCAAGGACACGCATGTATGCACGCGCCGCAGCCGATGCATTTTGCGGCGTTAACGAGAACTTCCGGGCGCAGGCTGATGGATTCGGGGTTGTGGCACCAGAAGCAGCCGAGCGGGCAACCCTTCATGAACACCGTCGTACGGATGCCCGGCCCGTCGTGCGACGAATAGCGCTGGATATCGAACACCAAACCCTGCATGCTATGCCCCCTTACAGGGTATTATCTCATGGCAAAAAAGAATGTCAATTAAAAGTTTTCATATAGGATAGCCGGCTTTGCCTAGAAATAAATGCTTGTATAGTCGACCAACTTCAAAAGCGGAACGACGAGCCGGAGATTTTTTCGCAGGGCAAGGAGGCGACCCTTCGGGATACGCCTTCGGCGTGAAATGCCTTAAGCTACGCTGACTGAAGCTCGACGCCGCCCTGCGGGAAAAGATCCGCTCGCATGCTCTTCGTTTGGGGTTGGTCGACAGTCGTCAACCCCCAAAACGTTCAAGACCAGCGGCGGATCAGCATTTCCCACATTGTCGGGCTTCGTCGACGTAGTTACGGTACGTCATCCTCGCCTTCCTCGTAGGAAAAGCTTCCCGCTCGCTGTCGTATGAGCGTTTTGAAGTTCGGCGACTATATCATGAAGCCTGGTGATTTCCTCGCCGTCATACACCAGCGTGTTCTATGTCGAATGAAATCGGCGGAGAAAAAGGCGGCGGCATGGAGGGCTGTTTTGCCCTATGCCGTCGCCATATCTTGCAGCGATGCCCGGCCATTTCACCGGCGTTAGCTTATGATGATATCCCCGGTGATCCTATACAGTGCCCACTCGGCGATGTTGGTCGCGTGATCGGCCACCCGCTCGAGGTATTTGGCCACATACGCGAGCTTCATCGCCAGCTCGATGCTATCCGTATGGGCGCGCATCGCATCTGCCAGCAGCGCGGAGCTCTTTTCAAACAGCGCATCTACGATTTCATCCCGCTCGATAACCGCGTTGGCCAGCGGCTCGTCCTGATGCACATACGCGTGAATTGCGTCGTGCACCATCGTCGACGCGTGCTCGGCCATTTCGTAGATGGATGCGGGTGGCTCCAGGTTCATCGCGCTCAGGCAGGGCAGCATCAGCTCGCTAATGTCCGCCGCTTGGTCGGCGATGCGCTCGATGTCGGTCGTCATCTTCAGCACCGCCATCACTTGCCTCAGGTCCTGCGCGAGCGGCTGCTGCCGCGCGAGCAGGGAGATGCAGGCCTTTTCGATGTCGACTTCGGTGGCGTCCACCGCATCGTCCCCGGCGATGACCTGCCTAGCCAGCGCCTCATCGCGGTTTTTCATCGCGATCATCGCCGCATCCAGCGCGCGCTCGGCCGCGAGGGACATATCCACCACGCGGCGGTGAAGATCGCTAAGCGCTTGTTCAAAGTGTGTTCTGGGCATCAGGATCCTCCTCTGCAATCGGCAATGTCGCCGTAAATGTAGATCCGCCGTCGCCGGAGCGTATGTCGATCCGCCCCCCGTAGAGCCGGGCGATGTGTTTGACGATGCTCAGACCCAGGCCTGTTGAGCCGCTGTCGCGGCTGCGCGCCTTGTCGACGCGATAAAAACGCTCGAAAATCCGCTCGCGTTCCCTCTCGGGTATGCCTATGCCGGTGTCGGCGACGGAAAGTACCAAATTTTTTCCTTCTTGTCTAGCGATAACGTTAACCGAACCCCCGGGCTTGTTGTACTGAACCGCGTTCGCGCATAGGTTGCCTGCGAGCTGGCGAAGGCGCGTATAGTTCGCGTGGACGGTGATCGGCTGGGCCTCCACGGCAAAGGTTACATCCTTCTGTGCGCAGGCGGCTTTCAAGGAGCGCTGGATGTCGCCGAGCAGGTCTTCGATGGGAAAGCTTTCCCCGTCGCTCTCGGAGAGCATGTTCTCCACCCTCGTCAAATCGAGAAGGTCGGCGGTGAGCGCCTTGAGCCACTTGACTTCGCCTTCGATGCGCGAAAGCCCCTCATCCTTATCGCACGCGTCCAAGCGCAGCGCATCAACCGAGCCTTGGATCGCCGCCAGGGGCGTTTTAAGCTCGTGGGATACGTTTGCCGCAAATTCGCGGCGCTGGGCATCCAGAGCGCGCACGTCCGAAATATCGTTGAGCCAGATCAGCGACAGGCTTTCAAGGTGCGTAACGCTCGCCACCATGGCACGCCCGTTTTGTCGGAACTCCACCGTTCCCCCATCCACAAGCAGGCGGCCGATCTCGCCTTTTTGCGTCGCGGTTACGACATCCAACCCCTCCGGGTTCTTGCGAATGCCGAATAGCTTGAGCGCCTGCCGGTTCACAAACGTAATACGGCGGCTTTTATCCACGGCGATCAGCCCGGATGCCATGCCCGAGAGGATGGCGTCCATCCTGCTGTTGGCGGAGCTTAAATCCGTTACGGCTTCGTTGAGCCGCATGCCCAGGTGCTGCATGGATTCGGAGATCGACTTTGCGCCCAGCGGCGCGGGGGGTGGGGAAGAGGGATCCCTGGCCACGGTTTGCGCCCACGCTGTCCACCGCTCGACAGGGCCTACGACGCTACGCGTGAGCATCCAGGTAAATAAAAGCGACAAGGCGATCGCCGCGATGGCCGCATAGAGAATGTAGACGGCCACGTCGCTCTGGTAATTCCACAAAGCCTCCACGGGCACCGAAAGGCGGATGATTTCTCCGGATTGCGCGCGGTGCGCGAAGTAGCGCATGGTTTCCCTGCGGGTGGTGCTAAAGCGCTGGGCAACCCCGCTGCCACCCGCGATCGCCGAGCGGATTTCGGGCCGCTGTAGGTGGTTTTCCAGTGAAGATGCATCGACCTCGGTATCCGCGAGCACATCGCCTGACGCATTGAGAATCGTCACGCGCACATGGCCGTTTGCGGCAAAATCCTGCGCGAAGGCCTGCACATCAGCGGGCTTTTCGCGCTCAAGGGCGGCCTCTACGACGAAGCACAAATTGCTCAGCTGCGCGTCGACTTGACGGTTGGACATCTCCCGCCCCGAAGTATAGGCGATGTAGCCCATCGCGAGAATCACGATGATCAACAGCGCGGACATCGCGAGGAATAGCTTTTTTTGCATATCTATCCCTCCTATTCGTCGCGGAATCGGTAACCGACGCCGCGCAGTGTTTCGATGCGGCCCTCGTCGCCGCCGTACAGCCGCTTGCGCAGCTGCAGGATGTGCATGTCGACTGTGCGGGTGCTGCCGTCATAGTCGGCGCCCCACACCGTTTCCAAAAGATACTCTCTGGTGAGCGCCCGGCCCTTCGCCTGCAAAAGCAAAAGAAGAAGTTCGAATTCCTTAAGCCGCAAAAAAACCTCGCCGCCGCGGTACCATACGCGCCTTGCGGCGATATCGACGCGCACGCCGCCCGCCTCGAGAACCGGCTGGGAGGCGGTATCCTTAAGCATACGCTCGATGCGGCTGAGAATCGCCCGGATGCGGGTGGTGAGTTCGCGCATGGAGAAGGGTTTGGAAATATAGTCGTCCGCGCCTGCCTCCAGGCCCACGATCGTGTCGATCTCGCTGTCCCTGGCCGTGAGCATGATCACCGGCAGGTTGCGGGTTAGCTTATTGGCGCGAATGCGGCTTGCAATTTCCGGGCCGTCCATGCCGGGGAGCATCCAATCCAGCAGCGCGATATCGGGAAGGCCGTGCTCAAGCTGCGCAAGAAACGATTCCCCTTGCGCAAAGGTGCGCACGTCGTAGCCCGCCGCGCGCAGGTTTTTTTCTAAAAGATCTCTGAGCGTGGCGTCGTCATCCACCGCATAAACCATCTTTGTGCTCATGCTTATCCCCCCTATCCGAAGCGCCCGGTGATGTAGTTGCTGGTGCGCTCGTCTTTGGGGAGCTGGAACATTTGCTCCGTCGAGCCGAATTCGACTACTTCGCCGTGAAGGAAAAACGCGGTGTTTTCGGCGATGCGCGCGGCCTGCTGCATGTTGTGCGTGACGATTGCGATCGTATAGCGGGCGGCCAGCTCTTCGCACAAGTCCTCTATATGCGACGTGGAGATGGGGTCCAGCGCGCTGGTGGGTTCGTCCATCAAAAGCACCTCGGGGTCCACCGCCAGCGC
>JAVBNW010000002.1:0-7931 GCA_031551255.1 Eubacteriales bacterium
GCGCTGCGGGGCGATCGCGGCGACCGGTTCAAAGAAATTAACATTCGCTTTCAATGTTCTATCCGTCGGGCTGCCGGGTCAGGATGGGCATGGTGACGTGCACCGCAGTAAACACATCCTGCTCGCTTTCGACATACAGGCCGTAATCCTCCCCCACGAGCAGCTTGATCTTTCGGTTGATGTTGGCCATGCCGATGCCCATTTCCTTATAAGAAGGCTCCATCGCCCCGGAATCCGAGGCGATGCGCAGCCGTTTGTTCAGCGTAAGAAGCGCGTCGGGGGCGATGCCTACGCCGTTGTCACGGATGGTGAGCACATAGCGCGTCTCATCCAAATACTCGGCGCGGATGCGCAGTTCTCCGTCGCCCTCGCGGCACTCGATGCCGTGGAATACCGCGTTTTCCACCAGAGGTTGCAGCATCATCTTTACCATCCACGTATCCATCAACTCCTCGGGGATATCGATGGAAACCCGGAAGCGGTTCCCCATGCGCAAATTCATGATATCCAAGTATCGCCTTGTAATCATCACTTCCTCACGAAAATGCACAAAGGCGTCGCCTTTGATCGAATAGCGGAAAATGGCGGCCATGTTCGACGCGATGCCGGCGATTTGCGGTAAGTCGCTCTCCAGCGCCATGCCGCGGATGCACGCCAGAGTATTGTATAAGAAGTGAGGGTTGATCTGGCTTTGTAGCGCCGAAAGCTGGAGCTTGTTTTTCGACAGCTCCACCTCCAACAGATGCCGCTGGTTTTCGATGTTGCGGCTGTATTCGGTTTGTAGGCGCTCCAACATCGCGTTGATTCCCTCGGCGATGGCGCTGAGCTCGTTTTGCGAGGTGATCTCGATGCGCATCCCCTCTTCCGGCGCGGCGGACACCCTTTGAAGCTGGCGGTTGATTTGCACGATGGGACGTGAAATGCTGCGCTGCACTTGTACGATCACCGCAAAAATCAGAAAAAATGCCGTCGCCATAAATACGATCGCGGTGTTTTGATAAATCCGGCGGGAAATCTCTCCGCTGGGCTCGTAGACCGCTTGCTCAAGCACCCAGTTTGTCGATGCGAACGTATGGCCTTCCTGCGCAACCAGGCGCGCATTTTCTCCCGTCTCGCCCATTTTCACCAGGCTGTTCCCGCTGCCGTCCACCAGAGAGACGACGTTGTTTCCAAAGAGCGAAGAGCGGATCACCCCGGTAATGGAGCTCGTACGGCAGAGCATCAGGCAGGTGCCGATGCGCTTGCCGTTGTCCTCGCCCTGTTTTGAGGAATAGACGGGATAGATATAGACGATGGAATCCTTGTTGCGGTAAACGCCCTCATCTAAAAATCCGGTAAATACGCCCTGCTTTAGGCTGTCCTCCGTCATGCCGCGGATGTAATCGAGCGCGTAGTCCGCCAGGATATGGTCAATCTGCTCGCCGAACAGATAGCACTTTCCGCTTGTGTCGATCAGCGCAATATCCACGACATTGCGGTTTGTGTTGATGATGAAGCGCACGTTGCTCATAACCGAATCATAGACTTCCCGCGCGCCCGCAGTATCGCCCCGCATATGCAAAAGCTGCTGGGCGAGGTGGGTATAGGCAAAGCTATAAGTCGTAGTCGTCAAAGAATCGAGGATGGATTGAATGCTTCCCACCGTTTGGTTGAAGGTAACGTCGGCGTGCATGTTGATCCTGTCTGTGGAAAAGCGCTGAATCTCTCTGACGGAAACAAGCCCAACCACCATAGAAATCGTCAGCGAAATCAGCTGCACCAGATACAGCTGCGGCCGTATGCCCTGAAACCACGAGCGCAGCCTGCCACCGTTCATCGTGCGTTCCGCCTGTTTCTGTATTGCCGCGGAGAGGCTCCCATGGCGTCGGCAAACACCCTGGAAAAATAGCGCAGGTCTTCGTAGCCTACCTGGCCGGCAACCTGGGCGATCGGCATATCGGTGCGCGAGAGCAGCTCGCAGGCCCTGGCAAGCCGAATGTCCCGGATGTACTGCGAAAACGTCTTACCGGTTACGGATTTAAACAGCTGCCCGCAGTAATTTGCATTGAGGAAAAAGCACTTGGCCAATTCTTCGAGCACAAGCTTTTCGTAGATGTGTTCATTGACATATTCGATGAGTTGCGAAAACTGGCCCTTGCCCCCGGAAAAGCTGTTTTGCTCGGCATCCCGCTCGGGAGACTCCTTTGCATTAAGATGCGCTTTGACCCGGCGCAAAAGCTCCGAGGCCTCCATCTCGTCCAAAGGCTTAAGGCAATATTCGAACACATCCAGCTTCAGCGCGCTTTGGGCAAACGCAAATTCCGCATAGCCGCTCAGTAGCACGGCGGTCAGCGCCGGCAGCGCCACGCGAAGCCTCTGGATCAATTCCAGCCCCGACATGGAGGGCATGCGGATATCAGCGATGAGCAAGTTGGGCTGTAGCGGCGGAATTTCCCTGAGGGCCTCTTTAGCGTTCGTAAACTGGCCGACGATGGCGAAGCCAAGCTCTTCGAATGGAAACGTATGCACGATATCTGCAAGCGCCCATTTTTCGTCGTCCACCAAGGCCACCTTATACACATATTCCGCCCCCTTTTATATGTTCAGTTAAGTATAACACGGCGCATAGCCGGGGTGCTGTGGAAAAAACAGGAAGAGTTAACATATGCGGCTCGCCTAGCCTCAGATCATTCCTTCCGGCAAAAGAGCGAAGCGCCGCCGTATCGCAAATGCGCAAGCCCTTCCGCCGCGCCTGACGACGGAAGGGCCAAAGCCTTGCGCGGATGCGCTTCGGAGGAGACCGGAAGCACCCCCCGCGCATTGCCGGGTTAAGTAACACACAAGACCGCAAAAAATCCGCAAAGACGCACCGCCCGAGCTTAACTGTGGCTACAGGTCGATAACTACCTTGCCCGTCTTGCCGGTATCGAACAGGCGCATGGCCTCTTCGATCTTCTCAAATGAGAAGCGGTGGGTGATCATCTTTTCAAGGTCGATGTTCTTCTTGCGCAGGAAGTCGATGATCTCATAGTGATACTGCCTGGGCATGATGGACGAGCCCATCAGCGTCAACTCCTTGCCGATCATGCCGTAGAGCGTCGGCGCGGAATCCGCCTTGGCCGACATCGGGCCGCCAAAGCCCACCATGCAAATCTTCCCCTGCACGCAGCAGGCGGCAATCGAGTCCTTCTGGGCGACCATGCTGCCGGAGGTTTCGTAGATGCGATCCGGCCCGACGCCGCCGGTGAGGCGTTTGAGCGCATCCACGGTGTTTTCGTCCTTGAAGTTGATCGTATAATCCGCACCCAGTTCCTTCGCAAGCGCAAGCCTTTCGGGGATGGAGTCGATGCCGATCACGGTTGCGCCCATGCCGTGGGCGTACTGCACGCCGGCGAGCCCAACGGGGCCTAATCCAAACACCGCAACGGTATTAAGGCCGCTGGGCGCAAGTTTTTTCATCGCGGAGAACGACGTTCCGGCAAAGCAGCCGATGAACGCGCCGACGGCGTAGGAAATGTCGTCGGGCAGCGGCAGGCAGTTTTGCTCTTTTACGATGACCTTATCCGCATCCGTTCCGTGCTCGATACCGGCCAGCGCGCGCCTGTCTTCGGTGCAGAACTGCGCATAGCCCGCCATGCAATACTTGCACTTGCCGCAGGATACCACGTGATAAAGCGCCACGCGGTCGCCGGGCTTCACCAGCGTAACCCCGGGCCCTATGGCCGATACGATGCCCGCGCCCTCGTGACCCATGATTACATCGTGCCTAAGGTTGGGGTTGTGCAGGTTGTGAAGATCCGAGCCGCATAGGCTCGTGCACTTGATGTCCACGACCACCTGGCCGGGGCCGGGTATGGGATCGGGAAACTTTCGAACCTCCATCTGTCCGACGCCGGTGAATACCAATCCTCGCATGGGTAAGTCCCTCCTCATCTCTCTTGCGCAGGCTTTATGCGTTTTATCTCATAGTTTGAACGCCTTGTAAAGTGTTTCGCAGCGCTTTGGCGGGGCCAAGGCCGCGTTGTGCCGGCTGGCAGGGCGGCCCTTGTGGGTGGGCCGCCCGCCTGTCCGGATCCGCTATTTCGACATATGCTGAACCAGATCCTCATAGCTGCTCGGAATGTAGGGCAGGTTGTTCAGGTCGTCAAGTACCAGTTGCACCTTGGGCATCATCGACTCGGTCCACGCCTTCCAATCGGCCTCTATGGTGTCCGGCTTGGAGCTGAGCATCAGCTCGATGGCTTTGGCCTTGGTTTCGGCCACGAACATGCCCAGCGCATCCTTGTTGGGGGTGGAGCTGTAGAGCATGTTGTAGTCCACCTTGCCGATGTGCGCGTTGTCCCAATCCCAGCGCCAGCTGGATTCGCCGTCGCGGCGGTCCGCCTCGGGGATGGTGATCTTGTCAAACGCGAGTTCCGCGTCGTTGAGGATCGGGCGGCCGTAAAAGCCCCTGGCGCCCGAAGGATAGGGATCTACGTACATGCCCTTGTCGTTCTTTTCCCACAGCACTTCCACCTGATCGCCGTTCATCTTGTAGTCCACGTCTTCCAGCCCGTACTGGCGGAAACGCATGCCCTCTTCGCTCAGCAGCCAATTCCACATATCCATTATGCGGTTTTGCTGATCTTCGCTCGCCTTGGCGCTGATGGAATTTGCGCTCCAGTAGCAGGGGGACTGCTTCTGCCAGAAGAAATTGTCATCTACGGGCGAGGATACCTTGGCGATCTGATAGCTCAGTTCGCGGTCGATATCCGGGAAGGATTCAACCATCCGGTTGCGCGCGGATGTAAGGTTGGCCACGGTAGCGTGCGCTCCGACGGCGGCCATCTGCCCGGCATAGTAAGCGTCTATGTACATGGCCGAGTTGGTATCCACTACCATGTCCGCCCAAATCACGCCGTCGTCATACAGGCCCTTGGCGATCTTCAAGCCGTCGATGTACTCCTGCGTAGTGGGGTACCACACGTACTTGCCGTCAATCTCAATGAAGAACGGCTCTTCAAAGCCCCACTCGTAGGTGTTGAGCTGGTAAATTCCGAAGAAATCCGGGAAATACCACTGCGGCGCGCCCAAGCCAAAGGTCTTGCCCGGGCCGTTACCGCCGGGATCTTGTTCGATGCAGGCCTTGATGAGGGTGATGAATTCATCCCATGTGTAGACGTCGTCCTCGTTGCGCATGCCGAGCTTCTCCGCCCAGTCGGCGCGGTAGACGAAGTTCATGCATACGGTGAAGTCTTCGGAGGCCATATCGCGCATGCAAGCCAGCGCATATACGTGGCCGTTCCTGGTGAACAACTCGTCGGCAATCATCGAGTCGAATAAGTTTTTCACGTTGGGCCAGGCGCCCAGGTCGTCCGGCACGGGCGCGAACAGCTCGCTGTCCACCCAGCCGCACCATTCCGAATAGATGTTTTCGTTCAGGTCCATCCACAAAAGGTCGGGCAGATCCCCGGAAGCCGCCCAAATGCGCGCCTTTTCATGGCGCTCGCCGAACTGCATGGGGATGTAGTTCATATCCACCTGGAACTTATCTGAGAAGAAGTCGTACAAAGCGTTCCCCGTCTGCTTATCGGCATCTGTAATGTTGTGTGAAATCGTCACGCGGGTGGTATAGCCGCCCGATTCGGGTTCGTTCGCCGGCGCATCGCTCTTCGCCGGAGAGGCGGCCGCCTGGGTGGAGGTCTTCGCCGCCTCCTGTGTCCCCGCCGCGGGGCTTCCTGACGGTGCGCATCCGGCCAGCGCCAGCACCATCACAAGCACGAGCAAACCTGCGATTTTTGACCTCATGAATACTCCTCCTCGTATGTCGTTAGGCCCAGATACGATGTACGGCGCCCAAGAATCCCTCCTCTCCGCCTTTAGCCCTTGACTGCGCCAATGGCAAGGCCCTGTACAAAATATTTCTGCAAAAACGGATACACGCACATGACCGGCAGCATGGTTACCACGATGCTCGCCATCTTCACCCCGTCGGTAAAAGGCACGATGCCCGCCTCCTGCAGGTGCGAGGACATCACTTGAGATCCGGTAGACTGTATGATACCCCGAAGCACCAACTGCAGCGGCTGCTTAAAGGGCGATTTGATAAACAGCATGCCGTTCCACCATTCGTTCCACCGCTCAATGCCGTAGTACAGCATGAAGGTGACCACCATGGGCATCGCCAGCGGCAGGATGATCTGAAACAGCGTCACCACTTCGGAAGCTCCGTCGATCTTGGCCGATTCTTCCAGCTCTTCGGGCAGCGCCGAAAAGTACTTGCGCATCACTGTCATATAGGCGATGGATACTCCGGTGGGTAAAATCATCGAGGAGATTTTGTCCATCAGGTTCATATCCTTAATGAGCAGATAATAAGGGATCAGCCCGCCGCTAAAATACATGGTGAAGATGATCGCATACAGGATGAATTTTTTGCCGGGAAACTCTTTGTTAAAGCAATAGGCCAATAGCACCGTCAATACCATGTTGTATACGACCCCAAGCAAAGTTACCAACACCGTAACCCCCATGCCGGTGAAGATGACGCGCGATTCGAACACGATATAGTAGCTATCCAGCGTAAGCGTTTTAGGAAAAAACATAAAGGGGGTTTTGATATAATCGGCCTGCGGCGTGAAACTGACCAAAACCGAGTTATAAAACGGATAGAGGATGACCAGCGCAAACAAAAACGTGAAAACCAGGTTGATATAGTCAAACCACGTCTTTTGGCCGATCTTATTGCCCTTTTGAACCACTTCTTGCCCTGCCATACCCTACTGCCTCCTTATACCTTCCGCCGTCACACGATGCCGGTACCGCCGATGCGCTGGCTGATAAAGTTGGCGGATAAAAGCAGCGCGCAATTGGTCAGCCCTTTAAACAGCCCCACTGCCGTAGATAGCCCGAAATTGGCTGTGCGCTGGAATGTGATGCGGTAGATGAACGTGTCGATGATGTCGGCCACCTGATACACGGTAGGGTTGTAGATGTTGATGATCTGCTCAAAGCCCGCATCCATAATCGAACCTACCCTCAGAATAAGCGTGACGACCACGATCATCGAGATACCAGGCCACGTGATGTAGCGAATGCGGTGCCAACGGTTTGCGCCGTCGATGGTCGCGGCCTCGTACAGCGTAGGATCGATGGCCGTGATGGCCGCCAGATATAAGATGCAGTTCCAGCCGGATTCCTTCCAGGTAAGCAGCAGCACCAGCAGCTGGCGGAACACGCCCTTATCGGTGAGAAACTGCACCTTTTCAAGCCCCAGCACCGCGAGTAGGTTGTTGATGGCCCCCGTATTGGAGAGCATATTAAGCACGATGCCCGACACGATGACCCAGCTTAAAAAGTGTGGAAAGGTATAAATAGTTTGCACGATGCGCTTGTAGCGCCTCTGCGTCAGCTCGTTGAGCAAAATGGCCAATACGATCGGAAACGGAAAGAAGATCAGAATCTGCAGATAGGCGATGATCAGCGTGTTGCGCACCGCCTGCCAGAAATCCGGGTCGACGAACAAGAGCCTGAAGTTGGCAAGGCCTACCCACCGGCTGCCGGTGATTCCCAGCTGCACGGAATACTGTTTGAATGCCAGCTGCACGCCGTAAATGGGGATGTACTTAAAAATTACGAAGAACAATACGCCCGGCAATAGCATCAGGTAAATATAGCGGTTCTCCCATATTCTGCGGGCCAGAGGTTTGCGAGGACGTTTCAGCGCCATGCCGCGCGCCGCAGTGCCGGCTTCAGAATACACTCTCCCACCTCTTTCACCGGCCTGGACTTGCATCCACGCCTTTCGTTATCTTTTCATCATCATAAGTTAACACGCCCTTCCCGCACAATGTACAAAACCTCTTGAAAGTTGCATTTATCTTAGGTGTCGGGGGAAAACAGCACGACAAGTTCTGGGTGGAAAGGCCCTATTTGGCAAAGCGGCTGAAACCTGCCGCTTTGGGCCGGTTTCA